>NZ_JAVDPZ010000006.1:0-184602 GCF_031453995.1 Nitrobacter vulgaris
TGCGGGATCCATCCAAAAATGAAGCTGACGGTGAAGGTGAACTGAGTTTGTTTGCTGGCCCGCCCGGGGTTACAAAACCGTCGTATTGAACAGCGTCGCGTGGCCGACGTAGTAGGCAAACAGCGTTGCGGCAAGTGCAGCGCAGAACCCGGCCGGAGCGGCGAGTGGAACACGCCGGTCGTTCTCTACTCGGCGGTCATCGGCAAGCACTGCGAACAGCACCGCAATGATGCCCGAATGCCCGATGGTGTCTATCTTTCCAAATTCCAGGCAAGCAGCGATGAACATACCCGCTAGAATTGCCGCTGCGCAGCGCCGGACCAGTGGCGTCCAGAGCAATGCAAATGCCAATACGAACTCAACGGCGCCAGCAGCACGCATATAGAACGCGGGATCAAACCCGAAAGTAATGCTCGGGTGCGTGATGAAGATCGGGTAACTCCACTGAGGATAGGCCCATTTTTCGACGGACGCCCACATCAGAGTCACCGCCGTCGCATAACGCATGATATCAATCGGCTCGATCCCGAAGAATTTCTTCTGAAGCCCCCTCAAAGCAAGATACGCTGCGATGCCCAGAAAGATTGGGTAGTCCGCCAAATGGAACATTCCGTAGTCGTGTATCGCCATGCCGAACAAGATGACGATGCCGAGCGCGGAGATCGGCAAAGTCCGCCTCCACAATAGGCAAATCGCGATTGTGAACTGCAGGGGAGGGAGGAGCAGCGATTTGCTGGTCAATTCTGGCGTTAACAGGATGCCACCCAGCGTCCAAACACCGATGAAGAAAAAGAAGCAGAACGCACGCACCATTTCCTCAGTATGGAGGCGTATTCCAATGGTGACGCGATCCATTGACCGTAACATCGCTTCACCGAGAGGCGTCTTCTCGAGAAAGCAACCGGCAAGAAGTCCGACCGCGGCAATGAAGATTAGGATTTCGAAGTCCTGGCACAGCACGTTGGAGAGTTCCAGTGGCTGGCCCGCGACATCGTAAGCGCAGAACCATTTCACATGGGCGCTGGCACTGGCAGTGCTCGTCACAGCGAACAGCAAGGCGAGGAGACACCGGGCGAGGACAAGAGATGAGTTTCTCAGGACGGGGATGCTCCGCTGAAGGTAGCCGTTCATCGCGCAATCCAGGCAATTAACCAGAACGTGTTGGGAATTTATTTACTATACTGCAAATTGAATAGTTTGGAAGGCATGCCATTTAGCATGGTTAAAATTGGACAAAACCCGCGCGGAACTCGGGTTAGGGACCTACTAATTTGTAGGAGTTTCGAGGAGTCTGCGATTGGGGAACTCTGATGGCCAATCTATTCGTGTGATGAGTATGCTGTCTGCGACGCAAACTGAGCGAAGGTCGGATGAGTACCACAAGGGCGCGGGCCACAAGTCTGATCGCCGACCGAAGATCGTCTCTATCGTCAACGACATGGGATCGACTCGGCCGTCTCAAAGATTGGCGCATCATCCGGGTTGCCATCCGCTACGACGCATTCCGCGCGCATCGTCTTCTCAGCAATCTGTACTGCAGCTACAGTCGCCTTTATTTCAATCAATGAGTCCCCATTCAGCGGCGCTTCTCTTTCAAATTTTAGGTATTGGAACCACGAGATATCAATTTTTTTGACCTATCGTTTATGTAAGCGAGAGGCGGAGATTGGGATGTTTGTCCTATTGAGTGTCGCGGCTATTTTGGCCGGGGTTGTACTGGCGTGGGCTGCGGATAGACACACCGTCCATTTGGAAACACTCGAGACCTGCGCGGGTATATCGCTTTTTGCCGGCTTCGGTCTATTAGGTGCTTTGCTATCGCATTTGGCCGCGTGATCGAACGAGGCAGATTTTTCGCGATGGATTTATTGAGTGGGTCCAGATAGCCGCGCACTAGGCGAGTCGGCGGTCAATGTTTGTAGAAATTCAATGAGCGCCTTCTTATCGGCTTCCGTCAGCGAGAGTGGTTCAATGGAAGGCGAGCGGCTAGGTCGATCGATGCCGCCTCTATTGTATAACTCGATCACGCCTTCCAAAGTCGGAATCGAGCCATCGTGCATGTAGGGTGCACGCTTCGCGACGTTGCGTAACGTCGGAGTCTTGAAGGCGTAGCGCAGCATCTCTGATTTCGGAAAAATTCGGCCCCTTCCAATATCGGCGCCGGTCGCAGTACCAATGTCCTGAAAGGATCCATCAGTGAACGATGGGCCGCTGTGGCAGTGCGAGCAATGGGCTTTGCCGTTGAACAGCGCAAACCCGCGCTTGGCTTCGGTAGAAATGGCCGTCTCGTCGCCCGCAATCCAGCGATCGAACGGTGCTTCACCGGCGACGATGGTGCGTTGGTAGATTCCCAACGCCTTCTCAATTCTGGTTCGTGTGATAGCGCCTTTCCCGAAGGCGGCGTTAAAGGCGGCAACATATCTCGGCGCGTGGCGCAGGCGTCGCACCAGTTCACGTTCTGTGATGTCCATGATCTGCGGACTCACCAATGGCTTGAAGGCCACCGACTCGAGATCCGGAAATTTTCCATCCCAGCCAAGAATATCAACGAACGCGATGTCAATTAATGTGGGCGTACGAATCTTAAGTCCCGCCGGGTCTTCGCCGACCGCCTGCGGCAAGCCGTCTGCCCATGATTTCGACGGGTCATGACATGACGCACAGGAGATCTTGCGCGATCCTGAAAGGATGGGATCGAAGAACAGCATCCTGCCAAGATCAGCCTTGGCGGGAGTGTAGGGATTGCTGTCCGGAAATGGGATCTTTGCCGGGCGTTGATAGTCGGACTTGACCTTATCAGAGATGAGGCCAGAACTATCCGTTTCTTCGGCCGCTGAAAAATTAAGCGGAACGCAGGCAAGCAACGCTGCGATAAGAAGCCCAGTCCGTCGTGTCATGTAGCACCAAGTTTGACGATAGCCTGATATACTTTCCTAATGCTTAAAGATTGATGGCAGGGTTCGGGGAAGCTAGGGCGCACGCAAGTCACATTTGAAAATCAGCTCCGCGATCCGCGAAATGTCGAGCAAGCGTCGCAGGATTTCCCCACGACTCGGCTTTGTCGCCCAGCTCGTTACCATGTTTCCCTGAGGACTTACGGCAACCGTTGCGTCATTCCCAACGTATCTGAACGTAGGAATGCGCAAGGTCCCGGCCAAACACGTTCGGAGAATTATCCTCTATCGCTCATCTCGCGATTGCTAAAAACGGGCTACTTGGTCCTAAGTTTCGACGAAACCGTATTTCTGGCGCGCTTCTTCGGGCGATATCACTCGCAAACGAGGTGGTCCTCCCCTGTGACGTTCGCTCTGAGGGTAATCGAGTTCCCAGAGCCTTCCATCATTGGGATCGCGATAGAGAGTGAGCCACCCGCTTGCATCGCGCCCGATCTCAACAAGATGCGATTTGGTAAGCGCCACGATCAGCATGTTGACATCATCAGCGACGAGGCGGCCATCCTTCAACACCCACTGACCAATCAGCATCGTTTCATCAGGTTCGATGTTCATCATGGCACCGCCATCGCTAGACCGACCGCCGATCCCCGACTACGACCATCTGCGCCGACTCCAATCAGGCGGGTCAACGCTCACTCTGCCGAGTCGCTATATCCGATATGATTAGTGCCCTGTCACAAGGCCGCTGCGGTCAGGGCGTGCAATGAGCCAGAAGAACAAGGCAGCCACTGCCCCGCAGATCATCACCAGCGGAATTTGGACCGCCGCAGTGTTCAAAAATTTCGTCGGTAATCCCCACGAACCATTTGATGAGTATTCGGGGAGCAGCACGTATACTACATAAATCACGAGTCCCAGAAGCGCTCCGGCGGCCACGTAAACCGGCAAACCATTCCAGCCGCGCGACCTAAGAAAGATGAATAAAGGCACCCCAAAAACAACGGTGACCGGATATCCAAGCACTGCGGAGAGGCCGATTATCCACGCCGCTTCAGACAATTCTCGTAGACCAAAGCCGATTGCTTCGATGCGAAACGGTGCCGCGAGAATCGCTGCCAGCAGACCTGGCGTTATCGGGGCAACGAGGAAGCCAAGAACCGCTCTGAGCCACATCGAATTGGTCATCGCAGATCGTTTCCTACTTGGAAGAAAAAACCTGGTCGGCCCAACTCTCGTTGATGTTTGTGCTCGTCATTGCACCATTCGAGCACTCTACTAGCACCCATATCGTACGCAGCGACGGTACATCACCACGATGGGCGATACGGCCAGTTCGAACTCATTGATTTTCTTTGATGAAATGGTGCCCAGGGGCGGGATGCTTCAAGTGAACGATTTCAGCTACTTAGAGCAAGGTGGGACACTTCGATCTTCCCGCATTTTATTGGGTTTTTCGCTCTGAGTGTCCCACCGGTTCGATTCCCGATAGCGGCATCGAACCGCAGCCGTGCCGGCTCTAGGCGGCCTGGTCGAGCGACCACTGAACGCGCTCGGCGATAAATGCCGCGAAGGGTTTGATGTCGTTCTCGGTGCTCGCGCTTTCGAGCGCCTTTAGATATTTCTCGCGGTCCTCAACACGGATGACCGTCCAGCGATAGCCGCCGGACGCGAGCATTGCGTTCATAAGGAAGCGCGCCATGCGCCCGTTACCGTCGGGATAGGGATGGATGTAGCCGAAGAGCCAGTGACCCAGGACAGCGCGCACAGAAGGCTCGGTCTCGGCCTCAAGCAGGTCGAAGAGCGTGCGCATCGCGTCCGGCACAGATTCCCAACGCACCGGAACGTGGCGTGAGCCGCGCAGATACACAGGATGCTGCCGATAGCCCGCCAGAGCACCGGCCCGTAACAAGCCGGCCGCGACGGACGGCTGGAACAGCTCGCGATACCAGTCCCGATGAGCGGTGCGCACAAGCGGTCCGGCAGGTGCCCCCTTGATGATTTCCGCGATAGACTCTTTGACCTTCTGAAAGGCCTGCCAATAGCCCCTCGCCGCCAGCGCATCGCGGTTCTTCCGGTCGGCTTCGTCTTCTTCGGGATTCCAGTTTCCCGCTTTCACCTTATCGATAAGCTCAGGCGTGACGCTGTACCCTTCAATGGATAGCGAATGGTAGGCATCGCTTTGATAGATGTCCTCGACAAACTTCAGAAAGGCTGCCGTATCCTGCGGCAAGCCGGGAGCCTGCGGAAAAGACGCAGCCACGGTCTCGCGGGCGGATTCCCAAAGGGCCCGCACACGCCCAACGATGGGCGGAGTTCCGGGAGATAGGTGGCCGAAGGGCTGCGCTGCGTTGAGGGGATCAGTCTCGCGCACATCGTAACCGGCGCCCTTCATGGTCTTGACGATTTCGTCGGCGGCATCGGTCCTGCCTATACGGCGGAATGCGCCCGCCAGCCGTCCAGCAACGACGGAATGCCCGCCATCCAGCAACCGGCTGAGAATTTCGGAAGTGTCTCTCACCGCCGAGAGGATGACCTGTGCTTCGATCGGGTATCGCGCATAGAATCCTTCCGGGACCCGGATCAGCGCGGCGGCCTGCGTGTAGAGCCGTAAGCCGTCCTTCTCCGTGAGGTCGCTATCGGCGGGCATGTCCTTCTGCTTGAGATCGTATAGCGACGTGCCAAATAGCAGGTTGATGGTGTTGTTTGTTCCCTTAGGAGTGTAGGTCACTACCTGGGTCGGGATAACGGTGTGCTCGGCATGCAGCAGCAGGGATTGTTCCGGCGAAAGATGCCAGTCTCTGCCGAAGCGTTCGTCGCAATAGCGCGCACAGAATTCCCAGAAGGAGGCGTACCAGGGGGTCGTATCGGCAGGCTTGGTGCCGGGGCTCGTCGACATGAGCCAGCCCTTGATCACCTCCCGCAGGAAGCCCTGCTCAAGCAGCCGCTCCCGATCGGCGCGTTTGAGCTCGCTCGACTGGAACACGCGGCGGCCATCCTTTTGCAGCTCCTTGAGGCTGCTCAGGGAAGCCGCAAGCTTCTCGTTCGGCGTCGCCATGGTCATTCTCCCGGGCGGGGCAATTCAAGTTTTTTCCGCCGCATTGATACAAGTATATTATGACGAACGATGACAAGTCAATTATGCTGTGTGAGCTCAAGCTTTTAATGCTAAAACTTCAAAAAATACAACCATGTCAATTGCTTGCATCGACAATCCTGCGGCTCCGCTTCCCCTCTTAGAGCCGTGCGGCTGACTCTCGCAGACGCGCAGGTTCCATTCAACCTTGCCGCTTATGTGTCCTTTCCGATAACTTCATTTTATCGCCCCTAACGCATAATCTCGGAATATGCGCCAAATCCGATATTGCTTTTTTATCGGAATTGGCGCATAATGAGGGCGGAGTGAAGAAATGGCCGACCTCGCCCGTACACCGAACCAGATCGGAAACCTGATCCGCCGCGCCCGGAAGAAGCGCGGCCTCAGCCAGTCGCAACTCGGCGAACTGGCGGGCCTGCGCCAGGAGACGATCTCGCTAATCGAGACCGGCAACCCGGCAGCGAAGCTGGAGACCATCCTCGCCGTCCTGACCGCTCTCGACCTTGAATTCCGGATCGTCCCGCGCAGCAAGGGCACTGCCGCCGAGCTTGAGGACATTTTCTGATGCCCCGGCGTCCCCGCCACGCACAAGAAGTTCCGCCACCTCCCGGATCGTCAGGATTTCGTCGGCCACGCGTTCGCCTCAGATCGACTCCGTCGAATTATAGGGAAGATCGGAGAGAATCCGAGAAAAAAGTTCCGTTGCGAGACTGATGACGTCAGCCTTGCGACCCCTTGTGCAACGGTCAAAGGATCGGGAGCGACCATGGGGGATCGCTAGATTTCCATAATCAATTCCGGCCGCGAGTTGCCACACCTGCCACAAGTGAATCGCGCTTGCCACAAGCTCGCCACAAGGCGAGACGGGCGGAAACGGACAATGGCGGATTTCCGCGGGTTTCCGAGGGCAGGCCATTTGTGGCAGAAACGGCCCTTGAAGGGCCGTTTCTTTCCGTAACTTTCAGCTAAGTCATTGATTTTAAAATGGTGGGCGGTACAAGGATTGAACTTGTGACCCCTTGCGTGTCGAGCAGATAAAAAGTCAATTGGATCAGTAGCTAAGGTTCTGTTGCCACAAATTTGCCACAAGAGGCGTCGGCTGATTGCCGTTTCATGCACGAGAGAACGCTCACGCGGTTCTCCTGTGCAGCCTCCGCGCGCTCGATAAGATGGCCGTAAACGTTCAGCGTGGTCTGGATGTTGCGGTGGCCCATCAGCGTCTGGATACGCTTCAGGTTCACCCGCTGATCGATCAGCATCGATGCATAGAAGTGCCGCAGATCATAGGGTTTGTATTTCGGCCTTGATCTTCTTCCGACCTTCAGTCCCTGTCACCATCAGCCCGGCTTCTTCGCAAACTGCCGCAAATCCGCGACTGCGCCAGTTTCTGACGCTTTGCCATTGCCCGGTGCTTGTCGGGAAGACGAGATCATGAGGATTGGCGATGGCGTGGTGCTCGGCGTAGTGACGGACCATCTCCAGCGTATCCTGGCTTAAATCAATGAACCGTCGGCCGGCACGCGTTTTAGTCACAGAAATCCGTGTGCCTCCGCCGTCAAGCGCGCGTTGCACTTCCACGCCGGTCGCTTTGATGCTGCTCTTTCCGAGCACGAGATATTCTTGGGGCCGCATACCGGAATCGACGGCGAGATAGAGCATAGGGCGATATTTCGTCCACGCCTTCTGAATGGTGAGGTTCGGGGAATTCGCAAGCCGATCGGCGGCGGCAAGCAGTTGCTGAATTTCGTGCTCGGTGGGGATAACGACCGGCTCGTCATAACGCGACGATGCCGTAACGGTGACGCCTTCCGCCATGTCGGAGGCCAGAACACCCCGCCCCATGAGTTCTTTGATCATGGAATGGAACGACGTTAGAACCTTATTCGCGACATCGCGGCTGTGATGCTCAAGCAGCCACGAGCGAAACTGGATGATGTCAGGCTTCGTGAGTTCGTGAAGCTCCTTGTTCCAGGCGTAGCTATTGATAATCGCGGCGCGATACTCGTAGTTCGAAAGCGTATACCTAGTGACGGGCTCGCGCCCGTTGCGTCCCTCGCGCTCACATACGTCCAGCCATTTCTGAACACCTTGCGATACGGTTCGTATCTCTGAGCTTAGCGGCGTTGCGATTGTGCGCGCGGCTGAATCATCTCTAAAAGCAAGCGCTTCCTTGCGCGTCGCGAAAGACTTATAGGCATAGCCTGTTTTTGACGATTTGCTTGGGTAACGTACTTGGTAAGTCGTGCCGTTCCTGCCTACCCGTTTTCTTATATCTGACATTAATCCTAGTGAGTCATATCCGACCCAACAAAAGCAAGAATAAAATCAATACCTGGCGTTGTTCTCCGCCTCCGCTTGCGCGTCCATGTAGATTTTAACAAGCGTGCCCCTCTCAATCCGCAGCTTGCCGTCAATCGGGTCTATGAAAAACGGAAGCTTCCTTGCGCCGGTAGCATCCTTGTCGGCTGCTCGCTTCATCTGACGCTCGTTCAACTCCACACCCATGTCGGCAAGAACCTGCCGGGCCTGATTGAGATCGATGTAGCAAGGCGGCTTCACAGCTCGTAGTCCTTGCAGGCTGGGCGGTAATGATGCGTATCCATGTAGTAGACGCAGCCGCCTCCGGGCCTGCGCACCCTGATCTTTTCGCCATACTCGTTGGTGACAAAGATTTTGAGGCGGGGCGCGTTTACGTACTGGACGTTGTAAATATCCTTGAGCGCCGCGAGGTCTGCCAGTATCGCCTGCTTGAGCTCGTCGAGACTGATGGTTCCGAGCTCCTTGTAACTGATAGTCAGCCCGTCGGGGTCAAACGGGCCACCCTTGTAGTTCTTCATCTAAAATCACGTTCTCAAATCAACTGCGTATATATTTTCATATTACAACTTTTGGTCGGCGCTTGGAAATTGCATACGCGCGTATTCGTCCAACCGGCCTCGCTTTCCATGAGCTGACCAGGGCCTGACCAACGCCGTCGATTTAAAGGGCCGCGCCGCAATCCAACATTTGGTGCAGGCCGCCTGACTCAATTGACGGCTGGTTGGCAGGCTCCCATGCCCGTGAAGCAGCAGCTCCTACCTCTCGCGCCGCGCGGCCTCTCCCGCGTCCAGGCGGCAATGTATGTCGGCATATCGCCCGCCCTGTTCGATGAGCTGGTGAAGGACGGTCGCATGCCCAAGCCCCTGCGGATCAATAGCCGCACGATCTGGGACCGGATCAGGCTTGACGAGGCCTTCGAGGCGATTCTTGATGAAGAGTCCCGCACAGCAAACCCATGGGATGAGGACTGAACGCAGCAACGATTGGTGACGCCAATGGCGAAAATTCGGATGCGCGACGGGCTTGGCGACATGCGCCTCAAGTTTCTGATCGAGGATACCGATCGCCATGGCAATGTGCGGCTCTACGTCCGCAAGCGCGGCACACCGAAAGTCCGGCTGCTGCAAGCGCCCGGCACCCGCGAATTCCTCGAAGAGTATTGGTCTGCGGTGAAGGGCAACGCGCCCGCCACCGAAGACCGGCCCGTTCTGACCGCGCCTGTCAAAGGCACGCTGCACTGGCTCTGCACGCAGTATTTTGCCTCCGCGGACTTCAAGGGCCTGACAGACCGGACGCGCTATGTGCGCCGCCGCATCCTCGATGCGATCTGTAAGCGCGACGGCGACAGCCGTTCGCGCAACTGGAGCCGCGCCATGTACGCAAGCGCCGCGACGAACGCTCCGACAAGCCCGAAGCTGCGAACGGATTGGTGAAGGCGCTGCGACAATTATTCAATTTCGCAGTCGAATACGAGCTGACACAGCGCAATCCGGCGAAAGATGTGCCCTATCTCAAGTCCGGCTCCGAAGGCTTCCATAGCTGGACGCTTGAAGAGGTCCGCAAGTTCGAGAAGCGGCACAAGCCGGGCAGCAAGGCGCGGCTGGCGCTTGCGCTGCTGCTTTACACCGGCCAGCGCCGCTCCGATGTTGTTGCGCTCGGCCCCCAGCATGTGAAGGACGGCTGGATCACCCTCACGCAGGTCAAGAACCGCAAGCGCAAGCCGGTGACGCTCTCGATCCCTCTGCTACCCGAGCTGGCCGCCGAGCTTGCGGCCGAGCAGGTCGGCAATCTTGCCTTCCTCGTCACCGAGTTCGGCAAGCCGTTCACATCCAACGGCTTCGGCAACTGGTTCCGCAAACGCTGCGACGAAGCGGGCCTGCCCCACTGCACGGCGCACGGTCTGCGCAAGGCCGGAGCCGCGATCGCTGCCGAGAACGGCGCGACCGAGCGCCAGCTCATGGCGATCTTCGGCTGGTCGACGATGAAGGAAGCGGCGCGCTACACGAAGGCGGCGCGGCAGAAGGTGCTGGCAGCGTCCGGCATGAAGCTGCTCACGCTGGATCAAACACCGAACAAAAGTGTCCCACTTTTTCCCGTGCCGGAAGACGGTGGGACACTTTCTGCAGCTAAGCCTTTGAAAGATCGAGCCTGAAACTCAAGGATGGTGCCCAGGGGCGGGATCGAACCACCGACACTGCGATTTTCAGTCGCATGCTCTACCAACTGAGCTACCTGGGCGTCGTCCGGCTACAGCCGGGCGCGCCGGTTTATAGTCAGGCCCGATGGCCGTGTCCACCCGTCCGCCGAATTAGCGTCGCCAGGCGTTCAAGGCTTTGACCCGAGCTCAACCCCGAAAGCCGCCGGACCCGGCGTTCACTCTCACAGAAGCGCACGGAAGCCGGCAAAACCAATCCGTCTCGCTGAGACCGGACACCTATTCCTCATCCTCGCCGTCCGACTTGTTGACCGGAATAACGTAAGAACCGGACAGCCAGCGGTTCAGATCCACGTCGCGGCAGCGTTCCGAGCAAAACGGACGCGAAGCCTCGACTGATGGCTTGCCGCAGATCGGGCACGGCTTCTCCGGCCGCGCGCCGGCCGGTTTCCTAACCGGCATTCAACCAGCCGGCGCGGATCGGAAATTCCTCGCCGCCGAGTAGCGCAATCGACTCGTTGAGTGGCAATCCGACCACATTGGTATAGGAGCCCACGAGCTTGACCACGAACGAACCGGCGATGCCCTGAACCGCGTAGCCGCCTGCCTTGCCTCGCCATTCGCCGGAGCCGATGTAGGCTCGAATGTCTTCCTCGGTCAGTCGTTTGAAGCGAACACGCGTTTCGACCAGCCGCTGACGAAAGTTTTCCTTCGGCGTCACGAGGCATACCGCGGTGTAGACGCGATGATTGCGACCCGAGAGCAGCCGCAGGCACTGGGAGGCCTCATCGACCAGGTCGGCCTTGGGCAGGATGCGGCGGCCGACTGCGACAACGGTATCGGCAGCCAGAATGAACGAGCCGCGCAGTTCGTCGTCGAGCTGCAACGCTCTCAAGGCTGCATCAGCCTTGGCGCGAGCAAGGCGATTGGCGCAGGCGCGCGGAAGCTCCCCTTTCGTCGGCGTCTCGTCAATATCGACAGGCCGCAGCGCGTCGGGTTCGATGCCTGCCTGGTTGAGGAGGCTAAGCCGTCGCGGCGAACCGGAGGCGAGTACGAGTTTGGGGCGGCCTGACATGCGGTTTCGTGTCTATAGCGTTTTCGAGCGAAGTGGAATCCTGTTCGCGTGAAGAAAACGCGTCAAATCCGGTTTTCGGACAAGATCATGTTCGGTTGAAGAAAATATAGCAGAGCTTGATTCAACGCAGTTGAATTCGGACTCTTAAGGGCAGGGATCGAGTGCGCGGAAGCTATCGGAACGCGCCCGGTTCCACAACCGTGACTGCAACGATGTTCCGCTCTCCAAGCCCTTAAGAGCGTTCCGGTGGCGGGGGATGACCGATTGGCGGCTGACATCTGTCGAGGGGTTGCTACACAGGAGCGATGCGGAGCCGAGTGATTCGCCGTTGTCACCAAATCGTCGTGGGCGCATTGCTGCTTGCGCCGCTCGTTGACGTTTCCGAGGGCGCGGCCGCTCCCGCGACGCCAGCCGACGCGATGGCGCAGGCTGCGGCCCCGGCCGCAATTGCGGATTACCGCCGCAAGCTGAACGCGTATCAGGAGGCCCGCGCTGCTTTCGAGCAGGAGGCGGGCGCCTATTGGAACGCGATTGCTGACAAGAGGCGTATTCGCAGTGCCAAGCGACGCAGCCACCAGTCGATCACGCTTGACGACTACGTGCTGGCCCGGCCTCCGCTCTACGAGGGACCGCACCGCCCGATCAACCCGGAGCCGGAAGAGGGGCCTGCGCCGCGGCAGCGCAAACACATTCCCGTTGTCGCCGATTTCCTGAAGGCTGCGGCGGAGCAGTTCCAGTTCGCGCCGCAGCGGCCTAGAACCGAAATCGATTTCAAGCGCGCCTATGCGCGGGTGGCGCAAGCCTACGGCCTGACGAAGGAGCAGGCGGTTCGGGTCTATTCGTTCGAGACCGGCGGCAACGGCAATCACGACATGCAATCGGGTCTCAGCACGTCCCGACCGGGATCCCGCGCGATCTCCACCGCGATTGGCTATAACCAGTTGCTCACCACCAACAGCGTCGAACTTCTCGCCGAGCAAGGCGATGACATCCTGCGCGCGCTTGGGGAGAAAGCGGCGCGATTGTCAGGACCGCAGCGCGCCGCGATGGAGCGCAAGATCGCGGCGATCAAGCGGATGGTCGCCTACGCACACTCGGTGCCCGATACCTGGAGCGCGCACGAGAGGCTTGCCGATACGCCGAAAGGCTGGGCGATCCATGCGCTGGTGCTGGATATCGATGTCGGTCCGCTGTTGCAGACCCACAAGCTCCTGACCTCGATCATCTTCGCACGCAACAAGGGCTACGCTCGTCCGCTGACCGCCGCCGAACTGGAGATGATGAATCTCACCGGTGACGGCACCGGCCTCGACATGGTGACGATGCCGCCGGCGATGCGAGAACGCGTCCCGACAGCGAATTTTTTCCAGCGTCAGGGCTACGAACGCAATCCGGTGGCGATCCGTCACGACACGGTGGCGAAGCTGCTCGCGGTCACCGACGCCCGGATGGACAGCAACAGCGCGAAGCCGGGTGCGCGGGATCTGGCGGCGGCGTTCTGACGGGAGTCTCCGAACGCAGAATGTCCCCGGGATTGATCTGAGGATGGATTCTAGTTCGCGTTGAAGAAAACGAGAGATCAAATGACCCAAATTTTGTCAGGAGGTCGCCGATGACCGAAGCCGTGATCGTCTCCACCGCCCGCACGCCGATCGGAAAGGCCTATAGGGGCGCTCTCAACGCCACTGAAGGCGCGACCCTGCTCGGCCATGCCATCGGAGAAGCCGTTATTCGCGCCAAAGTTGATCCCATGGAGATCGAGGACGTGGTGATGGGTGTCGCCATGCAGCAGGGTACCACAGGCGGCAACATCGCCCGCAAGGCGCTGCTTCGTGCCGGGCTCCCCGTAACCGTGGCCGGCACCACCATCGACCGTCAATGCGCCTCGGGCCTTCAGGCGATCGCTCTCGCCGCGCGCTCGGTCCTGTTCGACGGCGTCGGAATCGCGGTCGGCGGCGGCGGCGAATCAATCAGTCTGGTGCAGAACGAACACGCCAACACCTTCCACGCGAAAGATCCCGCGCTCCTCGAGATCAAAAGCGAAGTCTACATGCCCATGATCGACACCGCGGAAGTGGTGGCGAAGCGCTACGGCATCTCGCGCGAGGCGCAGGATGAATACGCGCTGGAAAGCCAGCGTCGCACCGCGGCCGCGCAGCAGGTCGGCAGATTCAAGGACGAGCTGGCGCCGATCTCCACAAGAATGGCGATCGTCGACAAGCAGACCAAAGAGGTCACGTTCAAGGACGTGACGCTGTCGCAGGACGAAGGTCCGCGTCCTGATACGACCGCTGAAGGTCTCGCCGGGCTTAAGCCGGTCCGTGGCGAAGGCTTCACGATCACAGCCGGCAACGCCAGCCAGTTATCGGATGGCGCCAGCGCTAGCGTGATCATGAGCGACAAGGAGGCGTCGAGGCGCGGCCTGAAGCCGCTCGGTATCTTCCGCGGCTTCGTCGCCGCGGGCTGTGAGCCCGATGAAATGGGCATCGGGCCGGTGTTCGCGGTGCCGCGCCTGCTCAAGCGTCACGGCCTCACGGTGGAAGACATTGATCTCTGGGAGTTGAACGAGGCATTCGCGGTGCAGGTGATCTATTGCCGCGACAAGCTCGGCATCGATCCGGAGAAACTCAACGTCGACGGCGGCGCCATCGCGGTCGGCCATCCCTATGGCATGTCGGGCGCGCGCCTCGCCGGCCATGCTCTGATCGAAGGACGCCGGCGCAAGGCCAGGTACGCCGTGGTTACCATGTGCGTTGGCGGCGGCATGGGCGCGGCAGGCCTGTTCGAGGTGCTCCCGTAAGCTTCCTTGGCGAACCTGAAGCGCGGAATCCACACAAGTGCATGGATTCCGCATCGCATTCTTTCGATCGAGCATGATCTTGTCCGAAAACCGGTTTCCATTTTTCGGGATCATGCTCCAAGGGCAATCGGCTCCCCGCTAATCCACCTCGATTTTGGTGATGGTCTTTTCGGTATTTTTGGGATCGCCGCCGTCCCTGACGGAAAACTTCACCTTGTCGCCGGCGTGAACCGACTCTGACAGCTTGTGGTCGATCTTGAACTGCGTGGCCGCGTCTTCGACGTCAGCCTTATCCTTCTCTTTTTCCTTAGCCTTATTCTCTTTCTCTTTATCTCCCTCCTTGCCCTTGTCGTCCTGCTCCTCCCGGATCGCAATCGTGCCGTTGAGCCGGTTGACGACCGTCACCAGACCCTTCCGGGTCTCCGCCGATGGCGTCTGCTGGGTCGGAGGCGTTGCTTGAGCGGAGGCCGTTGCGCCGACGATCGCGAACAAGGAGCCGGCCAGAATTATCTTTGCCAGTATCATCTAGGGTCTTTCGGTTGCTGAAGAGTCATGGACAAACGAATGTAATTTGCTTTCGGTCGGGCACTTCTGCCCGGCGAGACGGACGGTCGGATGGAAGCCGTGCCGGCATCTTATCCTTTCGTCGGGGGGAAGCGTGAATCAAAACGAAGGCACAAACTTGACCTTGGTCAGGCAATCCGCTTGCCTCGACCCTCCGCTTGCTTGGCGCAGCCGGGGAGCAAGCCCGCAAGTTTGAGAAGAAATTCATGGAAACTCACATTCTCGCCATCGATCAGGGCACCACATCGTCGCGCGCCATCGTGTTTCGCGCTGACATCTCCATCGCCGCGATCGCACAGCAGGAATTCCCGCAGCACTTTCCAGCGTCGGGCTGGGTCGAGCACGAGCCGGAAGACATCTGGACCTCGACCGTTGCGACCTGCCGGCAGGCGATGAAGAAAGCGGACGTCACGCCGAAGGACATCGCCGCCATCGGCATCACCAACCAGCGGGAAACCACTGTGGTTTGGGATCGCGCCACCGGAAAGGCGGTGCATCGCGCGATCGTGTGGCAGGACCGGCGCACGGCGGATATTTGCGCGCGGCTGAAGGCCGAGGGCCATGAGCCCGCGATATCGGCGAAAACCGGCCTGATCATCGATCCCTATTTTTCCGGCACCAAGGTCGCCTGGATCCTCGACTCGGTGCCCGGCGCGCGTGCGCGAGCGATGCGCGGAGAGCTGATGTTCGGTACCGTGGATTGTTATCTCTTGTGGCGGCTGACCGGCGGCAAGGTACACGCAACCGACGCCACCAATGCGTCACGCACGCTGCTGTTCAACATTCACACCGGGCAGTGGGACGACGAACTCCTGGATATGCTCCAGGTGCCGCGCGCGATGCTGCCGGAGGTGAAGGATTCGTCCGTGCATTTCGGCGACAGCGCCCCCGAACTGTTTGGCGCGCCGATCTCGATCCGGGGCATCGCCGGCGACCAGCAGGCCGCGGTGGTGGGTCAGGCGTGTTTCGCCCCCGGTATGATCAAGTCGACCTATGGCACCGGCTGCTTTGCGCTGCTCAACACCGGCACGACGCCGGTCGCATCGAACAACAAGCTGCTCACGACGATCGCCTATCAGCTGAACGGCCAACGCACCTACGCGCTGGAGGGCTCGATCTTTGTCGCAGGCTCCGCGGTGCAGTGGCTGCGGGATGGCCTTGGTCTCATCAAACAGGCTTCGGAGACCGGGCCGCTGGCCGAACAGTCCGATCCCACCCAATCCGTGTATCTTGTGCCGGCTTTCGTCGGCATGGGAGCGCCGTACTGGAAACCGAATGTGCGCGGCGCGCTGTTCGGACTGACCCGCAACACCGGGCCGGCGGAACTCGCTCATGCGGCGCTGGAAAGCGTCTGCTACCAGACGTTTGATCTTTGGGACGCAATGCGCGCCGATTGGCCGGGCGCCGACGCCGCGCACACCGTGCTCCGTGTCGACGGCGGCATGACGGCATCTAGCTGGACCATGCAGCGTCTTGCGGACCTGCTCGAGGCACCGGTCGATCGGCCGGTCATTCAGGAGACCACCGCGCTGGGCGCGGCCTACCTCGCGGGGCTCTCCGCAGGCGTTTATCCGGAGCCGTCGAGATTTGCCGACAACTGGCGGCTCGAGCGCCGCTTCAGGCCGGCGATGAGCGCCGCGACGCGGACGCGAAAGCTCAAGGGTTGGGCGGCCGCAGTGCGTGGCGTGCTGGCGAGCGACGAGCAATAGGCTTTTCGTATGTGGGGAATGCGGCATGCCGGCCGCGCACGCGCGGCAGGACCAGTCGCTCAGACTTTCGCCGCCGCTTTGTGGCGCAGTTGACGGATTTCCGCGAAACGGGCGGTGACATCGCGCAGCACCGACACCAGCCCGGTGATGCGGCCGGCGACGTCCGTCAGCGGCACGATGGTGAATTCGAGTGAGATGCGCCGGCCGTCCCTGTGAAGCGCGGGAACGGCAAGCACGTCGCCACCGCTGTAGCGGCTCTGCCCGGTCAGCATCACCTCGCGGTATCCGGCCCAGTGCCGGGCGCGCTGGTTTTCCGGAATGATGAGGTCGAGCGACTGGCCGATTGCCTCGCTGGTGCTATGGCCAAAAATCCTGACCGCGCCTGGGCTCCAGAACGTGATCGTGCCGTTGCGATCGGTGGCGATGATCGCGTCCGCGGATGAATCCAGCAGTGCGGCGGCGATCGCGGATGTGTCCACGGTCAGCCCGCCCGCGCAGCGGTCTTGCGCAATTTCAGATGCACCGCGCATTGGCAGCCTGGCGGATGACCGGCGACGTCGGCGGAGGCGTCGTTGGCGGGTGCGGGCACCGGCGTCGCGGTGGGCTTTCCGCCCTGGCCGGAAACATCCTGACCGGGAATGTAGTTGAGGATCGACGCCAGCCAGCGTTCGATCTCGGTGACCTCCATCCCCTTGCGGGTGGCATAGTCCTCGACCTGATCGCGCTCGATCTTGCCGACGCCGAAATATTGGCTTTCGGGATGGCTGTAATAGAGACCGGAGACCGAGGAGCCGGGCCACATCGCAAAGCTCTCCGTCAGCTCGACGCCGGTCGCGCGAGTCGCATCCAGCAGGCGGAACAGCGTGGCCTTCTCGGTATGGTCGGGCTGCGCCGGATAGCCGGGCGCGGGGCGGATGCCGACATATTCTTCCCGGATGAGCTGATCGTTGGTCAGCGCCTCATCCGGCGCGTAGCCCCAGAATTCCGTTCGCACGCGCTGATGCATCCGTTCGGCGAAGGCTTCCGCGAGGCGGTCGGCCAGCGCCTTCACCAGAATGGACGAGTAGTCGTCATTGGCGTTCTTGAAGCGAGCTGCGATTTCGTCCTCGCCTAGGCCTGCGGTGACGGCGAAGCCGCCGATATAGTCGGCGATGCCGGTCTCCTTCGGTGCGATGAAGTCCGCCAGCGCGGCGTTATGACGGCCCTCGCGTTTTTCGAGTTGCTGGCGCAGGGTGTGATAGGTCGCGATCTGCGTGGTGCGGCTCTCGTCGCTGTAAACTGCGATATCGTCGCCGACACGGTTGGCGGGCCAAAAGCCGATCACGCTGGAGGCCTTGAACCACTTTTCTTTAACGATGCGGTCCAGCATCTTGCGTGCGTCGTCATAAAGGGCGCGCGCGGTCTCGCCGACCACCTTGTCGTCTAGGATCGCTGGAAAGCGCCCGGCCAGTTCCCACACCTGGAAGAACGGCGTCCAGTCGATCACCTCCACCAGTTCTTCCAGCGGATAGTCGGTGAAGGCTTTGGTTCCGAGGAAGGTCGGCTTGACCGGGCGGTAGCTGCTCCAGTCAATCGGCACTGCGTTGGCGCGGGCGGCCGCGAGCGGCAGCCGTTTCTTGTCTTGCTGGGCGCGGAAATGCGCCGCGGAAATCTTGGCGTATTCGGCGCGCACTCCGGCCGCGTAGGCCTCCCGCCGCTCCGGCGACATCAGCGAGGCAACGACGCCGACGGCGCGGCTGGCGTCGTTGACGTGGATCACCGGGCCGTTGCGATAGTTGGGGTCGATCTTCACGGCGGTATGGACGCGGCTGGTGGTCGCACCGCCGATCAGGAGCGGCAGGTTGAGACCCTGACGCTCAAGCTCCGCCGCAAAATAGCCCATCTCGTCCAGCGATGGCGTGATGAGGCCGGAGAGGCCGACGATATCGGCCTTCTCGGCCTTTGCCGTCTCGATGATCTTGGCGGCCGGCACCATCACGCCGAGGTCGATCACCTCGTAGTTGTTGCACTGAAGCACGATGCCGACGATGTTCTTCCCGATATCGTGGACGTCGCCCTTGACGGTGGCGAGTAGGATCTTGCCGGCGGAGGTGCTGCCCGCGCCCTCGATGCCGGCGGCCTGATTGCGTGCCTTCTCCTCCTCCATGAACGGCATCAGATAGGCGACCGCCTGCTTCATCACCCGCGCCGACTTCACCACCTGCGGCAGGAACATCTTGCCGTCGCCGAACAGGTCGCCGACCACGTTCATACCGGCCATCAGCGGCCCTTCGATCACGTTGAGCGGGCGCTCGACCGTCAAGCGCGCGGCTTCGGTGTCTTCCTCGATATATTCGGTGATGCCGTTGACCAGCGCGTGGCTCAGCCGCTTCTCCACCGGCCATTCGCGCCAGGAGAGATCCTTCTCCTTCACTTCCTTGCCAGCGCCGCGGAATTTCTCCGCCAGTTGCAGCAGCCGTTCCGATGCTCCGGGATCGCGGTTCAGAATCACGTCTTCGCAGGTCTGTCGCAGCTCGGGGTCGATGTCGTCGTAGATGATCATCTGCCCGGCATTGACGATGCCCATATCCATGCCGGCCTTGATGGCGTGATACAGGAACACCGAGTGCATGGCCTCGCGCACCGGCTCGTTGCCGCGGAACGAGAACGACAGGTTGGAGACGCCGCCTGAGATATGCGCGTGCGGCAGGTTTTGGCGGATCCAGCGCGTCCCCTCAATGAAGTCGACGCCGTAGTTGTTGTGCTCCTCGAGGCCGGTGGCGATGGCGAAGATGTTCGGATCGAAGATGATGTCTTCCGGGGGAAAGCCGACCTCCTCGGTCAGGATGTCGTAAGCGCGCTTGCAGATTTCGGTTTTGCGTTGATAGGTGTCGGCCTGCCCGGTCTCGTCAAAGGCCATTACCACCACGGCCGCGCCGTGCCGGCGCGCGATCCTCGCCTCGTGCAAGAATTTCTCCTCGCCTTCCTTGAGCGAGATTGAGTTCACTACCGGCTTGCCCTGGATGCATTTCAGCCCAGCCTCGATCACCGAGAACTTGGAGGAATCGACCATCACCGGCACGCGGGCGATGTCGGGCTCGGACGCGATCAGGTTGAGGAAGGTGACCATCGCCGCTTCCGAGTCGAGCAGGCCTTCGTCCATGTTGACGTCGATGATCTGGGCGCCGTTCTCGACCTGGTTGCGCGCCACATCGAGCGCAGCGGTGTAATCGCCGGCCTTGATCAGGTTACGGAATTTGGCCGAGCCGGTGACGTTGGTGCGCTCGCCGACGTTGACGAAGGGGATGTCGGAGGTCAGCGAGAACGGCTCCAGCCCCGACAGCCGCAGCCGCGGCGCAACGACCGGCACCACGCGCGGCTTGTGTGGGGCGACCACGGCCGCGATGGCCGCGATATGATCCGGCGTGGTGCCGCAGCAGCCGCCGACGATGTTGACGAGGCCGGCTTGTGCGAACTCGCCGATCAGCCGCGCCATGTAGTCCGGGCTCTCGTCGTACTCGCCGAACTCGTTGGGCAGGCCCGCGTTCGGATAGGCGCAAACCAGCGTGTCGGCGACGCGTCCGATCTCGGCGACATGCGCGCGCAGGTCTTCCGCGCCGAGCGCGCAATTGAAACCGATGGTGAGCGGACTGGCGTGCCGTACCGAGTGCCAGAACGCTTCGGGCAATTGGCCCGACAGCAAGCGGCCGGACTTGTCGGTGATGGTGCCGGAGACCATCACCGGAATCTCGATGCCGCGCTCCTCGCCGATTTCGGCGACGGCGTAAAGCGCAGCCTTGGCGTTCAGCGTGTCGAAGATGGTTTCAACCAGCAGCAGATCCGCGCCGCCGTCGAGCAGGCCATTGATCTGTTCGCCATAGGCCTTGCGCAGGTCGTCGAAGGTGACCGCCCGGTAGCCAGGATTGGCGACGTCTGGTGAGATCGACGCGGTGCGATTGGTCGGGCCGATAGCGCCGACGACGAAGCGCGGCTTGCCGTCCTCGCCACTGACACGGGCGGCGGCGGCGCGCGCGAGCTTCGCGCCCTCGCGGTTGAGTTCGTAGACGAGATCCGACATGTCATAGTCGGCCTGCGCGATCGATGTCGATGAAAACGTGTTGGTGGCGACGAGGTCGGCGCCGGCGCGCAGATACTGCGCGTGAATGTCCTCGATCGCTTGCGGTTGGGTGAGGATAAGGAGATCGTTGTTGCCGCGCACGTCGCGGTGAAAATCCTTGAATCGCTTGCCACGAAACGCGGCTTCATCGAACCCTCGCGCCTGGATCATGGTGCCCATGGCGCCGTCGAGCACCAGAATGCGCTCGCGCGCGAGGTTCCGGAGTTTCTCGGCAGTGGGATTCGAACTTTTTGTCACGCTTGTTATCCTGTGATCGTTATGCCCGCGCTTATCGCGGACATCCACGTCTTTGGGCGGAAGATGGGATCACGCCGCCTTCTGGGCAGCATCGGGCCGGATGCCGAGCAGATGGCAAATCGCGAACACCAGGTCGGCGCGGTTCATGGTGTAGAAGTGGAACGTATCGACGCCGCGCTTGGCGAGCTTCTGGACCTGACCGGCCGCGACCGTCGCCGCGATCAGCTTGCGCGTTTCCGGATCCTCATCGAGCCCTTCGAATTTTTCGGCGAGCCAGGTTGGAACCGTGGTGCCCGCCTTGGTCACAAAGGCTCTGGCCTGCTTGAAGTTGTGCATCGGCATGATGCCCGGCACAATCGGAATATCAATGCCGCGCGCGCGGACGCGATCGAGATAGCGAAGGTAAAGGTCGTTGTCGAAAAAGACCTGGGTGATGGCGCGGGTCGCGCCGGCATCGACCTTTGCCTTAAGGACGTCGATGTCGGTCTCGATGTCGGGACTCTCGGGGTGCTTTTCGGGATAGGCCGACACAGAAATTTCGATGTCGCCATGCCGCCGCTTGATGCCGGCGACGAGGTCGGTCGAACTGCGATAACCTTCGGGATGGGTGCTGTAGGCCGTGCCGATGCCGCCCGGGGGGTCTCCGCGAAGGGCGACGATATGGCGGACGCCGATGTCGCGATAGCGGCTGACAATCTCATCGACCTCCCCGCGCGGAGCGCCGACACAGGTGAGATGCGCCGCCGGACGAAGCTGGGTCTCCGACAGGATGCGCGCGATGGTCGAATGGGTGCGCTCGCGAGTCGAGCCGCCGGCGCCGTATGTCACAGAGACAAAGCTCGGATCAAGGGGCGCGAGGCGGGTAATGGTGCCCCAAAGATTGTGCTCCATCTCCTCGGTTTTGGGCGGAAAGAACTCGAACGAGATCGTGGGTCGTTTTTGCGCGCCAAGGTCATTATGAACCGCGGCGGAAGCGTCTGTCATGACTCGTGAACTCCACTGCATCTGCCTCACCGTGCCTTCAGCGCCGATAGTTTCCGGAAAACGCCTAGGCCTCATGGCCGTGCCATCACAGATTGGCGTTCCCACTAGGATAGCCCATAATTAGACGTCCCCGTGATGGGAAGTAGCCCACCTCCCCCATATATGTAAGGCAAATAGATCAGTCATGCGATATAATGGGCAGACTGAAAAATTGTATTATATTGAATTCGTTGATGATATCAAATATCACCTGTTTGGGAACATGCACATATATCGACATAAACTGAAAATTGCCCAACTCAGGGGGCGGACAATGCACGAAACTTGGTCAATCCGCTCGTTCGCGGAAAGTCGCGCGGAACGGATGAGCCGGATAGACGCCCACGATGCGAAGCTCCTTTGAAAAGAACCTCAACTCCTCCAGCGCGAATGCGAGGCCGCGATCGTCCGGGTGGCCTTCGACATCCGCATAGAATTGTGTAGCGAAGAAGTTGCCATCGACCATGTAGCTTTCAAGCTTGGTCATGTTGACGCTGTTGGTGGCAAATCCCCCCATTGCTTTATAGAGCGCGGCCGGCAGGTTGCGCACTCGAAAGACGAAACTGGTGACCAGCGGCCCAGATCCTTGCTTGGCCCAGTTGGCCTCTCGTGCCAGCACCACGAAACGCGTGGTGTTGTGGTCCTCGTCCTCGACATCCTCGGCGAGAATGTCGAGATGATGGAGTTGCGCAGCGAGACGCGAAGCGATCGCCGCACAACTGGTATCGCGGCGTTCGGCGACAAGGCGGGCAGCGCCGGCGGTATCGCCCGAGACGATCGGCCGGATGCCAAGTTTGCGGATGATACGGCGGCATTGCCCGAGGGCGTGAACGTGACTTTCGACGGTCTTGATATCCGCGAGCGTTGCTCCGCGCGGCGCCACCAGTTGATGGCGGACCGGCAGGAAGTATTCGCCGACGATGAATAACCCCGACTGCGGAAGCAGGTGGTGAATGTCGGCGACGCGGCCGGCCACCGAATTCTCGATCGGGATCATGCCGAGGTCGGCTTCGCCGGACGCGATGGCGGCGAGCGCGTCCTCGAAGGTCGCGCAAGACAACGGTTCGGCATCGGGATAGGCGTCCGCGATGGCAATATGGGAATTCGCGCCGGGCTCGCCTTGGAATACGATTTTCATCATCTTGGTCATCAGTTGTTCTATCAGCGGGCCGGGTATTCGCCAGAGGCTGAATTGGCGAGGAGCCGGCGGGCGGTTTCGAGGTCGGCCGCGGTATCGACGCCCCGCGGCACGTCGTCCACAATCATGATGTCTATCCGCATTCCGCCTTCCAGCGCCCGCAACTGCTCGAGCCGTTCCTGTCGCTCGAGAGGCGAGGGCGGCAGTTCGACAAAGCGCTGCAAGGCCTCGCGGCGATACGCGTAAAGCCCGACATGATGGTAGCGCGGGCCCTCGCCATACGGGGCGGTAGCGCGGGTGAAATAAAGCGCGCGCAGTCGCCGCGAGTCGACCGGAGATCCGATGGCCTTGACCACATTCGGGTTGGTGGCCTCCTCATCGGAGTGAATTTCGGCGGCCAGCGTGGCGATATCGACCGAGGGGTCGGCCAGCGGCTTGAGCACGTCGCGAATCGTGCCCGGACGGATGGTCGGGAAGTCGCCCTGGAGGTTAACGATTGTATCGATGCTGCCTTCGGGATCCAGCCTGCCCAGCGCCTCGAAAACGCGGTCGGACCCAGACGGATGATCGGCGCGCGTCATGATCGCTTCGCCGCCATGGGCCGTCACCGCGGCCGCGATGTCGGGAGTGTCGGTGGCGACGGCGACGCGCCCGATGCCGGCGGCCTCAGCCCGCCGCAGGACATGGACGACCATCGGCAGACCGCCGATATCCAGCAATGGTTTGCCTGGAAGTCGGGTCGCGGCCATGCGGGCAGGTATCAGCACGAGGGTGCGGGTCTGGGTCATAGGTTGGGAGAGAGCGGAAAATTGGCGCAGCTTCTTAAGATCTGCGGCATTTATACGGGTTGTCAGAACGCCGGCAAACCGTTATCTCGTCCTGCCGCCTCCGCGAGGCCGGTCCGCGGCATCTCCGTCGTCGTTCAGCCGGCCGTGCGGCCGACTTTCGAGCGTGGAGCCTTGCCGCAGATGGACTTCCTCAATGATCAATAAATTTCTTGGCGCGGTTCTGGGCACCTGCCTCGTTCTGCTGGTCATGAATTTCGTTGCCAAGACGATTTTCGCGTCGCATGCGCCTGCGAAGCCTGGTTATAAAATTGAGGTCAAGGAAGCGCCAGAGGCAGCTCACAAGGAAGCAGTTCACAAGGACGACAAGCCGGCGGCTTCGAGCAAGGAAGCCGAGGTCGCGTCGGCGGTGTCGCTGGGGAAGAGGCTGCAAGCCGCGTCGGTCGAGAACGGCGCCATCGTGGCCAAGAAATGCGCCGCCTGCCATACCCTTGAGAAGGGCGGACCGAACCGCGTCGGTCCTAACCTTTATGGCATCGTCGGCGAGCCGCGCGGCAAGGGCCATGACTTCAATTTCTCGGCTGCCATGAAGGCCAAGGGCGGCACCTGGACGCTTGATGAACTGGACAAGTTCCTGGCCGGTCCGAAGGAATACATCCCCGGCACGGCGATGTCGTTCGCCGGCATTCCGAAGGACACCGACCGAGCCGACCTCATTGCCTATCTGCGCAAGAATTCCGACAAGCCCTAGCCGCTGACGGATGCCGCAAGGTTACGCTGTATAGCCTTGCCAACCGGCGGCAGGAGTTTTCAAAGTCGCTCACCGTGCCGGTCGCCCACACTTAACCGGCTGGTTTCACCGCACAAGTTCGAGAGGTGGGTGGCATCATCCCCGAAAACCGACATAATCGGCCGAGACAGTGCGCTTCGAGTTGCACCGCCAGGCATGATGCCGAAAAGTGGAAACCGGTTTTCAAACAAGATCATGCTCAATCGAAAAAATAGAACAGAGGTCGGTTCAACACAGTTGAATCGGACTCTGGAGCGCGACCAGCAATTCTGGGTCGATTGCGCTCCAGGAGTGAGAACGCGCATGATCATCGCCAGCCCGTCGCACTTTGGCGCATCATGCGCTAGCTCGCCCCGATAACTCGTAGGGATATTCGCATTGGC
Source organism: Nitrobacter vulgaris (assembly GCF_031453995.1). Classification (NCBI taxonomy): domain Bacteria; kingdom Pseudomonadati; phylum Pseudomonadota; class Alphaproteobacteria; order Hyphomicrobiales; family Nitrobacteraceae; genus Nitrobacter; species Nitrobacter vulgaris. The sequence goes on from NZ_JAVDPZ010000006.1 coordinate 25,087, forward strand.
CTTCACACGACGACGTCTCCTTCACGGCGGTGCCCTGATCGCAGCCGCTCCCGCGATCAAAGTCCTGACCGGCGCTTCGACAATCGAAGCGGCGCATGCGCAGGCGGGGTCGGCCGGCCTCAAATGGCGGCACGCGCTTTCGCTGTTCGGCGAGGTGAAATATCCGGAAGGCTTCAAGCATTTCGACTATGTCAATCCGGACGCGCCCAAAGGCGGGATGGCGCGGCAGATCGCGCTCGGCACTTTCGATAATTTCAACCCTGCCGTGGCGGGCGTGAAGGGTTTGATCGCGTCAGGAGTCGCGCTGATCTATGAATCGCTGACGACTCAATCGCTGGACGAGGTTTCAACGGAGTATGGCGCGCTGGCCGAGTCGGTTGGTTATCCCGACGATTTCTCGTTCGTGACCCACCGGCTACGGGCCGAGGCGAAGTGGCACGACGGCAAGCCGGTCACGCCCGATGACGTGATTTTTTCGTTCAACGCGCTGAAGAAGCATCGTCCGTTCTATGCAGCTTATTACCGCCATGTTGTGAAAGCCGAAAAGACCGGGGAGCGCGAGGTGACCTTCACCTTCGATGCGCCGGGCAACCGCGAACTGCCGCAGATCGTCGGACAGTTGATGGTGTTACCGAAGCACTGGTGGGAAGGCACCAACGAGGCGGGCGTCAAACGGGACATTTCCGCGACCACGCTGGAGCCGCCGCTCGGCAGCGGGGCCTACAGGATCAAGAGTTTTGAAGCAGCGCGCTCGGTGACGCTGGAGCGGGTCAAGGATTACTGGGGTCGCGATCTCAATATCAACGTTGGCCAAAATAATTTCGACGAGCTGCGCTATGAATATTTCCGCGACGGCACGGTTGCGCTCGAAGCCTTTAAGGCCGATCAGGTCGACTGGCGCACCGAAAACAGCGCCAAGAACTGGGCCACGGCTTACAATTTTCCGGCGGTGAAGGACGGCCGCGTTGTTCTGGAAGAATTTCCCATTCGCAATGCGGGCGTGATGCAGGCGTTCGCCCTCAACATCCGCCGCGACAAGTTCAGGGATCCTCGCGTGCGGTGGGCGCTGAATTTCGCGTTCGATTTCGAGGAAATGAACAAGCAACTATTCTACGGCCAGTACAAGCGCATCAATAGCTATTTCTATGGCACAGAACTGGCATCAAGCGGCCTGCCCGAGGGCAGGGAGCTTGAAATCCTTGAAACCGTTCGCGCTGAAGTTCCGGCCGAAGTGTTCACCACGCCTTACAGCAATCCAGTCGGCGGCAATCCCGAAGCGGTTCGCAGCAACCTGCGCGAAGGCATGAAGCTCTTCAAGGAGGCGGGATATGAGGTGCGTGACCACAAGCTGGTGGACAGCAAGACCGGCGCGCCATTCGAACTGGAATTAATGTCGGAAGATCCGAGCGCTGAGCGGATCATGCTGTTCTTCAAGCCGTCGCTGGAGCGCATGGGCATCACTGCAACCGTTCGGACCGTCGATACGACGCAGTACGAGAACCGGATGCGCAGCTGGGACTTCGATGTGGTTGTCAATAACTGGATTGAATCGCTGTCGCCGGGCAATGAGCAGCGAGAGTTCTGGGGTTCGCACGCGGCGGATATGCCGGGCTCGCGCAATGTCCTCGGCATCAAGAATCCCGCCGTCGACAAGCTGATCGAGCGGGTGATCTTCGCTAAAGACCGCGCCGACCTTGTCGCAGCCACCAAGGCACTCGACCGCGTGCTGTTGTGGAACCACTATGTGGTGCCGCAATTCAGCTATCCTTTTCATCGCACCGCCCGTTGGGACCGCTTTGGGCGGCCTGCCGAGATGCCGAAGTACGGTGTCGACGCCTTTCCGGCGCTGTGGTGGTACGATGCCGACAAGGCGGCCAAGGTCGGCAAGCGATCTTGAGGAGGGTCGCGCGGATGAGGCAGCCCAGCCGCCGGCAGGTGATCGCTCTCGGGATCGGCGCGGTAGGGTCGGCATGGCTACGGCCGGCTGCCGCGAACGACGCGAAGACCGAATCCCATGGTGAATCCCACGGCATGTCGGCATTCGGCGACCTGAAATACCCTGCTGATTTTCACCACTTCGATTACGTCAATCCCGACGCGCCGAAAGGCGGCCTGTTCTCGACCATTCCGTCCAGCCGCGCCTTCAACCAGTCGTTCCAGACCTTCAATTCGCTCAACGCCTTCATTCTGAAAGGGGACGGCGCGCAGGGCATGGGGATGACGTTCACCTCGCTGATGGCGCGTGCCGGCGACGAACCCGATGCGATGTACGGTCTGGCGGCGAAGACCGTGCGTATCTCGGCCGACGGATTGACCTATCAATTCAAGATGCGACCGGAGGCCCGGTTTCATGACGGGCAAAAACTCACCGCGCGCGATGCCGCCTTTTCGCTGACGATTTTGAAGACCAAAGGCCACCCCCTGATCACGCAGCAGATGCGTGACATGGTGAAGGCCGAAGCGATCGACGATGCGACGCTCGTCGTCACCTTCGCTGCGAAGCGCGGCCGTGACGTGCCGCCGTTCGTAGCAAGCATGCCGATCTTCTCGCAAGCCTATTACACCGCGCATCCGTTCGCGGAATCGACGATGGATGTCCCGCTCGGCAGCGGGCCGTACAAGGTCGGCCGGTTCGAATCCAATCGCTTCATCGAGTTCGACCGGGTCAAGGACTGGTGGGGCGCCGATCTTCCGGTCTGCCGCGGCAGTTATAATTTCGATACGGTGCGGTTCGACTTCTATCGCGATCGCGACGTGGCTTTTGAAGGCTTCACCGGCCGCAGCTACCTGTACCGCGAGGAATTCACCTCGCGCATCTGGAATACGCGCTACGATTTCCCGGCGATGACCGAGGGCCGCGTCAAGCGCGAGCAGTTGCCCGACGAGACGCCGTCCGGCGCGCAAGGCTGGTTCATCAATACGCGCCGCGACAAGTTCAGGGACCTGCGCGTTCGCGAGGCGCTCGACTGCGCCTTCGATTTCGAGTGGACCAACAAGAGCATCATGTACGGCGCCTATGTGCGGACGGTGTCGCCGTTTCAGAACTCCGATCTGATGGCGAGCGGCTTGCCGTCGCCGGAGGAAGCGGCGTTGCTGGAGCCGTTCCGCGGCAAGGTTCCGGACGAGGTGTTCGGCATGCCGTTCGTGCCGCCGGTGTCCGACGGCTCGGGACAGGATCGTAAGCTGTTGCGCAGAGCCGCGCAACTGCTCAACGACGCGGGCTTTCACATCAAGGACGGCAAGCGGATGACGCCACAGGGCGAGGCATTCCGCGTTGAGTTCCTGCTCGACGAGCCGTCATTCCAGGCCCACCACATGCCCTACATCAAGAACCTCGGGACGCTCGGTATTGAGGCGACGCTGCGGCTGGTAGATTCCGTGCAGGCGAGGGCGCGGCGCGACGACTTCGATTTCGACATGGTGATCGAGCGCTTCAGCTTCTCGACCGTGCCGGGTGACTCGCTGCGGCCGTTCTTTTCGTCGCAGGCGGCAGCAACCAAGGGATCGAACAACCTCGCCGGCATCGCTGACCCCGCGGTCGATTCTCTGATGGAGCAGGTGATCGCCGCAGATACCCGCGCGAAACTGGTGTTCGCCGCGCGCGCGCTGGACCGCGTCATTCGCGCCGGCCGCTACTGGGTGCCGCAATGGTATTCGAACGCGCACCGGCTGGCCTATTGGGATGTGTTCGGACATCCGCCGAGCCTGCCGAAGTATCTCGGCGTGATGGCTCCTGACATCTGGTGGTCGACGCTGGCCAAACCGGCGTCGTCCGGTCAGGCGAAATAAGCATGGCCGCCTATATCGCCCGCCGCATTCTGTTGATGATCCCCACGCTGCTGGGCATCCTGTTCGTGTCGTTCGTCGTGGTGCAGTTCGCGCCCGGCGGTCCGGTCGAGCGGGTGATCGCGCAATTGAGCGGTTCGGACACCAGCGGGATGTCGCGCATTTCCGGCTCGTCCGGCGGCGACTTCGGCGCGCGCGCCCAGGTGGGAGCATCCTCCGACGCTGTCAGCTCGAAATACCGTGGCGCGCAGGGGCTCGACCCCGCTTTCATCAAGAGCCTTGAGAAGCAGTTCGGCTTCGACAAGCCCGCGCCCGAACGCTTTCTGCTAATGCTGTGGAATTTCTCCCGCTTCGATTTCGGAAAGAGCTATTTCCGCGACACCACCGTGATCCAGCTCATCAAGGAGAAGCTGCCGGTTTCGATGTCGCTCGGCATCTGGATGACGCTTTTGACCTATCTGATTTCGATCCCGCTCGGAATCCGCAAGGCGGTAAGAGACGGATCGCGCTTCGATACCTGGACTTCGGCGGTCATCATCGTCGGGTTTGCGATTCCGGGATTCCTGTTCGCGATTCTTCTCATCATTCTGTTCGCTGGCGGATCGTTCTTCAGCATCTTCCCTTTGCGCGGATTGACGTCGGACGGCTGGAGCCAGTTTCCCTGGTACTGGAAGATTCTCGATTATTTCTGGCATCTCACGCTGCCCATCATCTCGATGGCGCTCGGCGCCTTCGCCACCATGACATTGCTGACCAAGAATTCGTTCCTTGACGAAATCCGCAAGCAGTATGTGATGACGGCGCGCGCCAAGGGCTGCAGCGAGCGGCAGGTGCTCTACAATCACGTATTCCGCAACGCCATGCTGATCGTTATCGCCGGATTTCCCGGCGCGTTCGTTCACGCTTTCTTTTCAGGTTCGCTTTTGATCGAAACCATCTTTTCGCTCGACGGCCTCGGCCTTCTCGGTTTTGAGAGCGTGCTCAATCGCGATTATCCGGTGGTGTTTGGCACGTTGTTCATCTTTTCGCTGGTTGGGCTTGTGATCAACCTGATCTCCGATCTGACCTACATGTGGATCGACCCGCGGATCGACTTCGAGGCGCGGGAGGTCTGATGGCGGTGACGTTGCCAAAGCCCGTTGAAGCCGATTCCGTGGCGCCGCTCGGGGAGGCTGTGCCGCCGGCGCGCCATCCGCTGCGCCTGTCGCCGCTCAATCGCCGCCGCTGGCAGAACTTCAAATCCAACCGGCGCGGCTACTGGTCGCTCTGGATATTCCTGATCCTTTTCTTCATCTCGCTGTTCGCGGAATTAATCGCCAACGACCGGCCATTCCTGATCCGGTTTGATGGGCACCTTTATTTCCCGGCATTCGTGACCTATCCGGAAACCGCATTTGGAGGCGATTTCGAGACCGCCGCCGATTATCGCGATCCCTATTTGCAGAAGCTGATCGCGGCCAAGGGTGGCACCATCATCTGGCCGCCGATCCGCTATTCCTACGACACCCACAATCTCGATTTGCCGACGCCGGCGCCTTCAAAACCAACCTGGCTTTTGACCGAGGCCGAATGCAAGGAGGTGGTGCAGCGAAAGAACCTCACAAGCTGCCGCGACCTCGAATACAACTGGCTCGGCACCGACGATCAGGGCCGCGACGTCGTGGCGCGGCTGATCTACGGATTCCGGATTTCGGTCCTGTTCGGGCTTTGCCTGACCATTGTCTCGTCGGTCATCGGTATCGCGGCTGGCGGGGTGCAGGGTTATTTCGGCGGCTGGGTTGATCTCGGCTTTCAGCGCTTCATCGAAGTCTGGACCGCGATCCCCTCGCTCTATCTGCTCTTGATCCTGTCGTCGATCCTGGTGCCCGGATTCTTCGTCCTGCTCGGAATCCTGCTGCTGTTCTCGTGGGTCTCGCTGGTCGGTCTTGTGCGCGCCGAATTCCTGCGTGGCCGTAACTTCGAATACATCACGGCGGCGCGGGCGCTCGGCGTATCGAATGCGACCATCATGTTCCGCCATCTTCTGCCGAACGCCATGGTCGCGACCATGACGTTCCTGCCGTTCATCGTATCGTCGTCGGTCATGACTCTCACTGCATTGGATTTTCTCGGCTTCGGATTGCCGCCGGGCTCGCCTTCGCTCGGCGAAATGCTGGCGCAGGGCAAGGCTAACGTGCAGGCGCCGTGGCTCGGCTTCACAGGGTTCTTCGCGCTCGCGATCATGCTGTCGCTACTGATCTTCATCGGCGAAGCCGTGCGTGACGCCTTCGATCCGCGCAAGACGTTCAGGTAAGGCCCCGGATGGACACCATCGATCAGCCGCTGCTCGACGTTTGCGACCTGTCCGTTGCATTTCACCATGCCGGCGGACCGTCGATTGCCGTTGATCGCATTTCATTCGAGATCAAGCGCGGCGAGTGCGTGGCATTGGTCGGCGAGTCCGGTTCTGGAAAGTCTGTCAGCGCGCTCTCGGTCCTGAAGCTGTTGCCTTATCCGGCCGCATCGCATCCCTCCGGGAACATCCGCTTTAACGGACGCGAGCTGCTCAGCCTGTCCGAGCGCGAAATCAGGAGCGTTCGCGGCAACGACATCTCGATTATCTTTCAGGAGCCGATGACCTCGCTCAATCCGCTGCACACCATCGAGGAGCAGATCGGCGAGATATTGCTGCTGCACGGTGGAATTCGCGGCGCGGCGGCGCGGAAGCGGACGCTGGAACTGCTGAGCCAGGTCGGCATTCTTGATCCGGAAACCCGCCTTGCCAGCTATCCGCATCAGTTGTCCGGCGGCCAACGTCAGCGCGTGATGATCGCGATGGCGCTTGCCAACGAACCCGACCTTCTGATCGCGGACGAGCCGACCACCGCGCTCGATGTTACGGTGCAGGCGCAGATCCTGGCCCTGTTGGCGGATATCCGCGCCCGGCTCGGTATGAGCCTTCTCTTCATCACGCACGATCTCGGCATCGTCCGCCGCATCGCCGATCGCGTCTGCGTCATGAACGGCGGCAAGATCGTCGAGAAGGGACCGGTCGAGGAGGTTTTTGAGTCGCCGCGGCATCCCTACACGCGCGAACTGCTAGCCGCGGAGCCGAAGCCCGACCCGGCGCCGCCGCGGCCGGAATCGCCCGTCGTGATCGCGGCCGACGACCTCAAGGTCTGGTTTCCAGTCCGCCGCGGTCTGTTACGCAGGACGGTCGGCCACATCAAGGCGGTGGACGGTGTGACGCTGAAGGTGCGCAAGGGCGAAACGCTCGGCGTCGTCGGCGAATCCGGGTCCGGCAAGACCACACTCGGACTGGCGCTGTTGCGGCTGATCTCGTCGGATGGCCCGATCGTGTTCCTCGGCAAAAATATCCAGGGTTTGCGCTTCAAGGAGATGCGGCCGTTCCGTCGCGATATGCAGATCGTTTTTCAGGATCCGTTCGGAGCGTTAAGTCCGCGGATGTCGGTCGGCGATATCGTGGCCGAGGGCTTGAGCGTGCATCAGCGTGCACTGACGGACGCCGAGCGCGAGACACGGGTGGTCAAGGCTCTGAAAGATGTCGGGCTCGATCCTGCGACGCGCTTCCGCTATCCGCACGAATTTTCTGGCGGCCAGCGCCAGCGTATCAGTATCGCGCGCGCCGTGGTGCTGGAGCCGAATTTCGTCGTGCTCGACGAACCGACCAGCGCACTCGACATGCTGTTTCAGGCGCAGATGGTCGATCTCTTGCGAGAGCTTCAGCGCAAGCGCGACCTGACCTACATGTTCATCTCCCACGATCTGCGCGTGGTCGCTTCCCTTGCCAGTCATCTCATCGTGATGCGGCACGGCAAGGTCGTCGAGGAAGGGCCGGCGTCGGAGCTGTTCAAGAGTCCGAAATCAGATTACACGCGCGCGCTGTTTGCCGCCGCCTTCCGGCTGGAGACTGCGTCGGGGGAATCGAACGCAGACTAGAGCCTTCGCGCTTCTGATGGAATCAGAAGCGGGGCTTTGGATCCTCGTCGCTCGAAAACGCTATAATCAATCCAGCCGCTTGACACAGGTGACGGTGCTGCCTCCTGTCTGGATGCGGGCGAGCGCCACTTCGATTGTCTCGATCGCCGTTGCCATGTGATAGGCGTTGGCGTGGACGAGCGTGGTTGCGTCGCGGATGATGGCGACGTGTCCTTTCCAGAACATCAGATCACCGCGCCGCAGCTCTTGCGATTCCGCCGAAGACAACGTGCGACCCATGGCTTGCTCCTGCATATCGCTGTCGCGCGGACATGCGATGCCGGATGCGTTGAGTGCGACCTGCACGAGGCCAGAGCAGTCGATGCCGAGGCTGGTCTTGCCACCCCACAGATACGGCGTTCCGACGAACATTTCGGCGACCGCGACGAAATCCGCCACAATATGATCGAGCGGCGCGATATGGATGGCGGGTATGTAGAGATGACCATTGGCAACGGCAAAATCGCCGTCATGACGCTGGACGGTTAGTCTGGCGCCGATCGATAGCGTCTCAACCGGCGGCAGTTTGATCGACGATCCGGGAAACGCAAACGTCCGCAAGGCAACGACCTTGTGCGTCGGTGCTGCGCCGGGCCTTGCAAGCGCGCGGTCCGGGAGCCAGCCGACATAGCCGTCGCCTTCCAACTGGCCCCAGGCCCAGCCTTCGGCACTGTGGTCGTAGATCATGACGCGCTCGCCGCGCAGCGCCTGGGTCTCGAGCATTGCATCCGGCGCAGGCTCGCGCTGTAGGGGAGCTACCGCTTCGACGACTTCGTGTTCCTCGCCGTCGGTGAAGCGCGCCGCATTGATCTTGCCCTCGAGATAGCGGGCGGCGACCTCCGGCCGGGCCGGTGTGAGACGCGGATCATCCATAGCGTTCGCTCAGCAGTCTGTAGATCGCGCGCGCGGCCTGGCATTCGCCACCTTCCGGACGCGCCGGTTTGGCCGACGGCGTCCAGCCGTAGATGTCGACGTGAAGCCAGCTCGTCGCCGCCTCGACAAAGCGTTGCAGGAACAGCGCGCATACGATCGATCCGGCAAAGCCGCCCGACGGCGCATTATTGATGTCGGCGACCTTGGAATCGAGCCAGGCACCGTAGGCCGGCCACAGCGGCATCCGCCACAGCGGATCGTTCTCGGTCTGCGCGCAGCGCGCGATGTCGAGCGCCAATGGGTCGTCGTTTGTATAGAACGGCGGTACGTCCGGCCCCAGCGCCACGCGGGCCGCGCCGGTGAGCGTTCCGAGATCGATCAGTAGCTCAGGTGCTTCTTCGTCGGCCAGCGCCAGCGCGTCGGCAAGGACCAGTCGGCCTTCGGCATCGGTGTTGCCGATTTCCACCGTCGGTCCCTTACGCGACGGAAAGATGTCGAGCGGCCGGAATGCGTTCCCGGCCACGGCGTTCTCAACGGCCGGGATCAGCACGCGCAACCTGACTTTCAGCTTCGCATCCATCACCATCAGCGCCAAAGCGAGCACATTGGCGGCGCCGCCCATGTCCTTCTTCATGATCTGCATGCCGCTGGCGGGTTTGAGATCGACGCCACCGGTATCGAAGCAGACGCCCTTGCCGACCAGCGTGACCTTCGGGTGCGTGGGATCGCCCCAGGCAATATCGATCAGGCGCGGCGCGCGCGGCGAGGCCATGCCGACCGCATGGATCAGCGGAAAATTCCGCTGCTTCAGATCGTCGCCGACGATGCAACTGAATTCCCCGCCGAAACGCTGGGCGAGATGTTGAGCCGCTGCCGCAAGTTCTTCGGGTCCCATGTCGTTGGCGGGCGTATTGATCAGGTCGCGGGCAAGTGATGCCGCTTCCCCCATCCGCGAGATGGCCGCGATGTCGACGCCCTCGGGCGGCACCAGACGCGCTTTGGGTGCGTCGGCCTTGCGATAGCGGTCGAAGCGATAGTTGCCGAGCGCGAAGGCCAGTGTTGCGAGATGGATATCGCGCGGCGCATTGGCAAAGCGGTAGGTGCCGGGCGGCAACAGACCCGGCAGCTTGCCAGCGAGAAAGGGATCGCGCGTTTGGTCTGATTCCTCGCCAAGACCGAAGAGAATGTGTGAGATGTCGCCGTTCGCCGCGGGTAGCGCGAGGTACTGTCCCGACTTGGCCAGAAAGCCGCTCGCCTCGGCAAAACGGCGAGCAGGACCGTCGGGCGTTGCGTCAGCCGCTTGCCAAGCTGCCTTCGACACAAAAATGATCGGAATAGCCGCCTCGGCTGACGAAGTCGCAAACGCGGGATTCATGGTGGGTGATCTCATTCCGTTAGAAGAGGGAGAGTTAAACCGGAAGCGACGCTGGCGCCAGTCGGAGTAGTTAACCAGACGTTAGGGTTAACAGTCTATTGCTGAAGTGGCCCAACTTTCGATCAGCCGCAATTGCGAGTGAAAGTGCCATGCGTCAGCAGTCGTGCCTTGCTAGGCTTCTCGCATCCGCTACCGTAACGACAATGCTGGCGTCCGGTCTTGCCGGCTGTCAGACCGCGGGCATGCGTGATGTCACCGGCTCGCTAGGCACGAAATCCGCGACAAATTCCGAAACCGATCCTCATCAAGCGGCCGAACTTTATGGCGAGAAGTTTCGTGCCAACCCCAAGGATGTCGACGCGGCCTTGAAATATGGAGCGGCATTGCGCGCCATCGGGCAGCGCGCTCAGGCGGCCGCGGTGTTGGAACGCGCCGCGATCCTCAATCCTGGAAACAAGTTGGTGCTTGCCAGTTGGGGCCGGGCATTGGCGGACAACGGGCAGTCGCAGCAAGCCTTCGATGTTCTCGGCCGGGCGCACACGCCGGCGAATCCGGACTGGCGGATTCTTTCCGTCCAGGGGACGACGCTCGACAAGCTCGGTCGTCACGAGGATGCGCGCCGCTATTACGCGAGCGCGCTCAGAATCGTGCCCGACGAGCCCTCGGTGCTGTCCAATCTCGGAATGTCGTATGTCCTGACCAAGGAGTTGCCAAAAGCAGAGGAGACCTTGCGTCGTGCTTACGCCGGCGCTCCGGTCGATGGCCGGATCCGGCAGAACCTGGCGCTGGTCGTCGGCTTGCAGGGCCGGTTCGACGAAGCCGAGGGTATCGTGAAGGCCGATCTGCCCGTCGATGAAGCAGCGGCGAACGTGGCCTATCTGAAGCAGATGCTCGGGCGCGGCGCCAACGCGCGGGTCGGTGCGGCTGATGCGGTCAGGCAAGACTCCCGCAGATCACGGGCGGAAAGTTATCCACGGTCGGACGGGCCGGTCTCTTAAACCGCCGTTTTGCAAAGCCTCAGTGCATTTGCGCTGCGATCTTGATGCCGCTCGGTCCGAGAATGACCACGAACAGAACGGGCAGGAAGAACACGATCATCGGGACCGTCAGCTTGGGCGGCAGAGCGGCGGCCTTCTTCTCGGCCTCGGTCATGCGCATATCACGATTTTCCTGCGCCATTACGCGAAGGCTTTGCGCGAGCGGGGTGCCGTATCGTTCTGACTGCTGGAGCGCGAGACACACCGATTTAACTCCTTCGACACCGGTGCGGTTCGCCAGATTTTCGTAGGCGATCTTGCGATCCTGAAGGTACGACAGTTCTGCTGTGGTCAGAGTAAATTCTTCCGCCAGCGCGACCGACTGGTTGCCGATCTCCGTGCTGACCTTGCGGAACGCGACTTCGATGGACATGCCGGATTCAATGCAGATCAGCAGCAGATCGAGCGAGTCCGGGAAAGCTCGCTTGATCGAGAGCTGACGCTTGGTAATGGCGTTTTTCAGAAACAACATTGGCGCCTGCAAGCCCAAAAACGCGGCGCCGATGCAGATGCCGATCTTGATAGGGGTGGATTGCTGCGTGTGCGATATCAGAAAAACGTAGGTGATCGCTCCGATCAGCATCACGATCGGGGTGACCATGCGGAAGAATAGAAAGGTGACGTAAGGAGCCTGACCGCGATATCCCGCCATGACGAGTTTTTCGCGTGCGGCCTCCTGAGCCACCCACTTCCCAAGATTGAGATCGTCCACGATCTTCGAGACGAACTGCTTCGGTGCTTGACGAAGAGAGACCTTTTCGGATTTCGCGAGCCGCTCGCGCTCCCGCTGCCGAATGCGCTCGCGCTCGCTGGCGACGGCCTTCATCCGCTTGGTAAAGCCATCCGTCACAAGAAAAGGCGTGACCAGCGTGTAGACGGTCGCGCTGGCGGCGATGGCGGCGAGGACCATCGTCATGAACCGCGGGTCGTGGAATTTCTCGATCAGGAACTCGAGCATGTTGCACCGTCAGAAATCGAAATTGATCATTTTTTTCATCACGTAGATGCCGGCCGACATCCACAGCACGGAGCCGGCCAGCATCAGCCGCCCGGTGGGATGGGTCCACAGCATCGCGATGTAGTCAGGCGTGGATAGATAGACCAGCAGCATGACGATCGGAGGCAGCGAGCCGATGATCGCGGCGGACGCCTTGGCCTCCATCGACATGGCCTGGATTTTCTCGGCCATCTTCTTGCGGTCGCGCAGCACCTTGGACAGGTTGCCGAGTGCTTCCGACAGATTGCCGCCGGATTTCTGCTGGATCGAGATCACGATCCCGAAAAAGTTCGCTTCCGGCACCGGCATGCGTTCGAACAATCGCGAACAGGCCTCGCCGAGTGGCATGCCGATCGCCTGTGTTTCGATGATGGCCCGGAATTCGCTTTTTAACGGCTCCGGCGAGTCGGCGGCGACGACCTTGAGCGATTCAAACAGCGGCAAGCCGGCCTTGATGCCGCGGACGATCACGTCCACCGCATCGGGAAGAGCCCGCAGAAACGCAGTCTCCCGACGTTTCTTGAGAAATCCGAGGAGCCAGCGCGGCACACCAAAGCCTGCCGCGAATGCCAGACCGACCGCCGCGATCGGTCCGGCTCCCCAAATCATTGGAACGGCGAAACAGATCAGGGCGAAAATGCCGGAAGCGATCAGAAACTTCTCCTTCGACCATGACAGGCCTGCCTGTGTGATGCGATGGTTGAGGGTGACTTTTCTGTCGCGTTTCTGGCGTTGCTCGATTTCCCGTAGCGATCCCTCGATCTGCTCGCGGCGCGAGCGCTGGGTTCTATCGACTTGTCGGATATCCGGACTGGTTCGCGCGAACGCGGCCCGGCGCTTTTCCGCCTTCACCTCGCCCGACAACGTCGGATACAGGAAAACCCATGCGACGCCGCCCACTGCGGTTGCAGCCATGAATGCCAAGGCCAGTATTTGCAAGTTCATGAGCGCGCGTCCTCAGATCTCGACCTTGACTTCCGACGCATCGAGCGCGGCTGCGAGCCGCTTCTCCTCGTTATAGTACCGCGCGCGTTCCCAAAATCGCGGCCGGCCGATTCCCGTCGAACGGTGCCGGCCGATCACGTTGCCGTTGGCATCCTCGCCAAGCAGGTCGTAGACGAAGATATCCTGGGTGATGATGGTTTCGCCCTCCATCCCCATCAACTCGGTAATGTGAGTGATGCGCCGCGAGCCGTCGCGCAGCCGTGCGGCCTGGATGATGATATCGATCGAGGCGCAGATCATCTCGCGGATTGTACGCGAAGGCAGCGCAAAGCCGCCCATTGTGATCATCGACTCGCAGCGAGATAGCGCTTCGCGCGGATTGTTCGCGTGCAGCGTGCCCATCGAGCCGTCATGGCCTGTGTTCATTGCCTGTAGCAGGTCAAACGCTTCCGGTCCGCGAACCTCGCCGACGATGATGCGTTCGGGGCGCATGCGCAGGCAGTTGCGGACCAGGTCGCGCATCATGACCTGACCCTCGCCCTCAATGTTCGGCGGACGGGTTTCGAGCCGAACGACGTGCGGTTGCTGCAACTGAAGCTCGGCCGCGTCCTCGCAGGTGATGATGCGTTCGTCGTGGTCGATATAGTTGGTGAGGCAGTTTAGCAGCGTGGTCTTGCCGGAGCCGGTGCCGCCCGAGATCAGCACATTGGCACGGCACCGACCGATGATTTGAAGGATCGTGCTGCCTTCCTGGGTGATGGCGCCGAACTTCACCAAATGGTCGAGGGTCAGCTTGTCCTTCTTGAACTTGCGGATCGTCAGCGCGGGTCCGTCAATCGCGAGTGGCGGAACGATGGCGTTGACGCGGGATCCGTCGGCAAGACGCGCATCGCATATCGGCGAGGATTCGTCGACCCGCCGGCCAACCTGGCTGACGATGCGCTGACAGATGTTCAATAGTTGCTGGTTGTCGCGAAACCGGATTCCGGTTCGCTGGATTTTTCCTGCGACTTCGATGAAGACCGTGCCGGCGCCATTGACCATGATGTCTGCGATATCGTCGCGGGACAGGAGCGGTTCGAGCGGGCCATAACCGAGAACGTCGTTGCAGATGTCGTCAAGCAGTTCTTCCTGCTCGGCAATAGACATCACGATATTCTTGATCGCGATGATCTCGTTGACGATGTCGCGAATTTCCTCGCGCGCGGATTCGCCGTCGAGCTTGGCGAGCTGAGCGAGATCGATGGCCTCGATCAGCGCGCCGAAAATGGTGGCCTTGACCTGGTAATAGGTGTCTGACCGGCGGGTATCGATGGTCGGCGTTTGGGTCGCCGGGCGTGTTGGCGCGAGCTGCGGTGAGGAGACTTTGGGCGGAGCGATTTCCGTGGACGTTTGCGCAAGCGGGGCGGGCGGTGTGATCTCCGTCAGGCCCGCCAGCTTCCGGGCGTTATCCTCTGGTCCGCTACGCTTGCCAAACACGACGGTACTCCACGCAATGACTTATTTTGCCCGCAACTTCTCGATGAATGGCGGCAGGAACGATTTTCTCGGCTTTTTCGCTTCGCCGCGGCCGGTCAGGCGTTGGGCGATCTGCAGGAACATTTCGGTAGTGCGATGGCTCGGCGCGATTTCCGCGATCATCTGGCCGTTGTTCGCGGCCGACCCGAACATCTGTGGGTCGAACGGGATGCTGACGATCGGCTGGCTTTCAATGGCCTTGGCGAATTCACTGGCGTTGATTTCCGGCCGCTTTGGAACCCCGACCTGGTTGAGGCAATACAGCGGAGGTCGATCATTCGGCCGCGCGGCCTTCAGCAGGTCGAACAGGTTTTTTGTGTTGCGAAGGCTGGCGAGATCGGGTGTCGCGACGATGAGGATATCGTCTGCTCCGATCAGGGCTCGCTTGGTCCAGCCCGACCATTGATGCGGAATATCGAGCACGATGCAGGGCATCGTCGCCCGCAGCGTATCAAGGGTCGAATCGAATGCTTCCGTCCCGAAGTCATAGACGCGGTCCAGCGTCGCCGGCGCGGCGAGCAGACTCAGATGATCGGTGCATTTCGACAACAGGCGATCGACGAAAGCGGTGTCGATACGGTCCGGCGAAAAGACGGCATCGGCGATTCCTTGAGATGGGTCCTGATTAAAGTCCAGCCCAGCGGTACCGAAAGCGAGGTCGAGGTCGGCGACGACGGAATCGAGCGCCAGATCGCGTGCAATGGCCCAGGCGACATTGTGGGCGATCGCCGAGGCGCCGACGCCGCCCTTGGCACCGGCAATTGCGATGACCCGGCCGACCGCCTTCGCTTCCGGGGCTGAAAACAAGCCGCAAACGGAGCGTACGATGTCGATGGGAGCGGTGGGCGCGATGACATAATCGCTGACGCCGCGCTTGACCAACTCGCGATACAGCGTCACGTCGTTGACGCGGCCGATCACGATAACGCGCGTGCCTGCGTCGCACACGGTCGCAAGGTGGTCGAGTGCTGCCAGAATGTCGCCGCGCTCTTCGGTCTCGAGAATGATGACGTTCGGTGTCGGCGCCGACCGATAGGCTTCCACCGCAGCGGCCATGCCGCCCATCTGGATCTTGAGGTGAGCCTTGGCCAGCCGGCGATCCTCGCCGGCGGCTTGAACGGCCGTCGCTGTTTCCATCGTCTCGCAAAAGACCTGCACCGATACACGCGGCGCCGGTGCAATATGATCCTCCGCGCCCGGCGAAGGGGATGCGGTCGAGTCTGCGTCCTGGCGAGCGTAACTGATCATTTGCCTGTGTCGCTGAGTTTGGCTTTTTCGGCTTCGGGATAGTCCGTCGCGGTGGTCATGCCCTTGCGATACTTTTCGAAACCTTCGGTGCGGCGAGCCGTGTAGGGCGGGGTTTCGGGCCGCGGCTGGACGAGGTCCGATGGATTGTCGATCATCGATGCAAGGTTACGCTGAGTGGCGCACCCAAAATTCCAGTAAGGCTTGTTGTCGAGATAGCCCCTGTTCTTGATCGAAGGGCCGAGATCGTCAGGCCAGACACCGCACGGGCCTGCCACGGCGCCGATTCGCGGATAGGTCAGGCGAATGGTTGCGAACAGGCGCGGATCGGAGGGGTGGTATTGCCGGACGATGATTCCGCGCGGCGGCACCCCGGCTGCGTTCAATAGCGAACGCACCTCCTTGAATGAATCTGCCGCCGCCCGGGCATTGCTGGTGCCCGTGGGTACCTCAGCGATAATGGCGCCGGTTCCCTCGCGGAGCCAGACGCTCGCAAGCCCGATGACATCGGCGCGCTGCTGAGCCGTCAGGCCGCCTCGTGTGTTGCCGACGAAGATATTGACGGTTTGGTCGGTTTCCTGGATCGCGATAGGATGCCGCAAGCGATAATCGTTCGGAATGCTCGCGGTGGTTTCCACCGGACCCGTATGAGTGCAGGCGCCAAGCGCGGCGGTAAGGCCGGCGACGAGGACGGCCATGCGAAGGTTGCGGCGTTCGGCGGAATCTGCGGATGTCATCGTTTCGTTCCTTGCCAGCCTCAGTCGGTGATGAAGCCGTAGGTGCCGCGATAGTTACGCGCGGGTTCGGCACGACCCGGAGCGCCGTAGATGCGGTTGATGCTTCCCAGGAGGTCGGACTGCGGGTCGGATGCGTCGGCGAAACCGTCATCGGGCCGTGACAGATCCTTTTGTGCGACGGCGCGCACCACATAGGGAGTTACGAGGACCACCAGTTCGGTCTGTCCGTTGACATAGTCGCGACTGCGGAACAGCGATCCGAGGACCGGCAGCTGGGTGAGTCCGGGCAAGCCGTTGATGGCCTGCTTGGTCTGCTCCTGGATCAGGCCGGCCATGGCCATCGAGCCGCCGGACGGAATCTCCAGTGTCGTTTCCGCGCGCCGGGTTCTTATCGATGGGACGGTGAGTGAGTTGCCGATTGTCTGGGTTATCGTCATCGAATTCTCGCTCGACAGTTCCGAAACCTCGGTCATCACCCGCAGGCTGATCCGGCCTTCGGTCAGTACCACCGGCGTGAAATTCAGCGAGATGCCGAACTTCTTGAATCTGATCTGCGTCAGGCAGACCCGGGTTGCGGGATCGCATGAATAGCCCGCTGGAATGGGAAACTCGCCTCCCGAGACGAACGTTGCCGACTCACCGGATATCGCGGTGAGGTTCGGCTCGGCGAGCGTCCGGATCACACCTGCGCTTTCCATCGCCCGAAGCGTAGCTTGTACGCTCGGGACCACCCCCGGATAGCCGGCCTGCCCAGGCAGGAGATTTGTCAGGCCGGAGGATCCGCTAAGACCATTTCCAGTTACAAGCGGCCTACCGAGAGCGGTGAACGGATTCGAATTGCTGAAGTTCACGACCGCGGTGCCGTAGTTCATGTTGGCGGTGAGGTCGATGCCCATCTGCTTGATGATGGTGCGAGCGACTTCGGCGACCGTGACCTTGAGCATGACCTGGTCGCGACCCCGTACGGCGATATTGTTGACGACTTTTTGTGCGCCGTCGGCGAGGCGTGCGGCGAGATCGCCAGCCTGTTGCGCCTCGATCGGGCTCGACACCCATCCTGAGAGCATGACTCCGTCACCCAAGCCATCGACCTTGATAGCGGCATTCGGCAAAAGCTGCTTGAGCGCGGTGCGCAAGCCGTTTAGGTCGCGCGTGACCGCGATATCGTAAGCCGAAATCTGCTGGCCGCTGCTGTCAAAGAATATGATGTTGGTTTGACCGACTGCCGCGCCGATGATGTAGGCGCGTTGCGCTGACCTCACCACGGCATTTGCGATCTTCGGGTCGGCGACCAGAACGTCCTTCACGTCGCGGGGCAAATCCACGACCACCGACTTACCGATACCGAGCGAGAGAGATTGCGCGGACATCTTTGCGCCGGCCGTTGCGGCGGACACGCGGTAATCGCTCGCGAACACTGGCGTCAACGCCGGGTTCAGCGTGAAAGCGCCAATGGCCGCGAAGGCGAATGACCGTGACACAAAGGCCCGTACTGATGTGGGTTTTGTCGTCCATTCCATGACGGGCGTCCTCATTACCTCTGCACGGTGGTTTGAGACGGAACGCCGTAACGGACGACATTGATGCTGTCGCGCCTCCGATCATCGGTGTCGCTTTCCGGGGCATTGGCGTCGGCGAGGCTGCGCAGCGCGAGCGACAGCGTTCCCATCTGGCGCGACCGCGCCAGCGTCTCCGCCTGCTCCGGTTTCAATTCGAGCGTCGCGGTCCTGCCGACCACGACCTTTTGCCCGTTCTTCTCCTCGATGGTCTGATCGACCGCGAGAACGCGTACGTTGCCGAGAATAGTCTCCGAGTTGACGGAATCCCCGCTCGGATGATCGGCGTCTTTCTCCCGCCTCGAGAGGATCACGTCGACGCGGTCATTGGGAAGAATGAAGCCGCCAGCGCCTGTCTCCGGCGAAATTTCGGTCGAAATCGCGCGCATCCCCGTTGGCAGGATCGCCGCCATAAACCCGGATCCCTTTGCGCTGACGAGCTTGGGTTCGCGAATGGGCTCTCCGGCGATGAAGGGCGAGCGGGCGATCGACCCCTCGAGTTGCGTGGTGGCGTCCGGACGTCGGTCGCGGCGAATGAAGCTGCTGCTGGCGCTGTCCGCTGGCCAGGTCTGCCATGCCACGTCGCTTGCGGTGACCGCCTGGCCGAGCGGGATATCCGACTTCGCAACCAGGACGTCGACGGTCGGCAGCTTTACCGTCTGAGCGGGTTCGGGTTTCTTGTCGGATCCGCTCGCGAGGTAGGCGGCGAGGCCGCCAGCGCCGACTGCGATGGTCAGAACGACAATGCGGGCGGTATTCATGCGCTTGATTTTCCACGTTACGGCGCGGCGCTTGCGTCGCCGTCACGGGAGTTGAACATTTATTCGTCAAAGCATGGTTAATGAGGCGTATCTAAATCGCGTTAATGAGATGTTGCTTGTGCGCGATCACTGGAAACCAAAGCGCGTCAGATCGACTGCACGTATCCAGTCGGTTTCCGGATAAATCAGCAGAGCGGCAAAGGCGAGCGCGATGCCATACGGAATTCCTGTATTCTTGCCATGCAGTCGCAGTAGCCAGTCTTGACTGCAAAGTAATGCCGGCAAGGGCCATTGCCGGAACTGGAGCAGCGATAGCGTCAGAACCCCGCCGAGTAGGGAAGCATAGACGAGGTACTCCAGCGTATGTCCGAAGCCGAACCAGAGCGCGGCCGCGGCGGCCACCTTGGCGTCGCCGCCGCCGATCCAACCCATCGCAAAACAGGAGAAGGCCACAACGAGAACCGCCAGCCCCGCTCCCGCATGGGATAGTATCTCGTGAAGTCCCATGCCGCTCAGGAGAGCCATCACGAGAAAGCCGGCTACCAAAAGCAGCGAGACTCGATTCGAGATCGTCATGGTCAGCAGATCGCTCGCGGCCGCGAACGCCATCAAGGCGGGGAATAACAGCAATCGTGCGACATCGAGTGCCATGGAGATACCAGTCCCGATTTCCTCTACGGCGTAATCCGTTATGGAGTCCGATCGTAGCCGTCCGATGTGAACATTCTGGAAATGAGAAAGGTCATGGCCATACAGCGATAATTCTGGCTGCAATGGCAATGACGGCGATGGTGAGTGCCATGCAAATGGTTTGGATCGCCCGTTTCGTTGGCTCATCATAGGGCGAAGAATGCGTCTTGGGCACGGAAGGTCTGGACATGATCGTGGCTGCGCGAAAAAGAAGGACAGCAGAGGCAGAAAAGCCCCGGCAAGCCGGGGCTTTTCGTATGGCAGCGCGATAAACGGACTTACTGAAGTCCGGCATTGACCGCGGTGAACTTGGTAAACAGGCTTGTGCCAATGGTTTGAACAACGGTTATGATCGCGACGGAAATACCGGCGGCGATCAGTCCATACTCGATAGCGGTCGCGCCGGACTCATCCTTCAGAAAACGGGAAAAAAGGGTCTTCATAGCTAGCTCCATGTGTTCACGTGGCTGTCGAACTACCTGGTCCTAACGGCGTTCTCAGCACCGTGACCATGTCGTCACCGTAAGCGGGGAGAATTGCAGCGCAGTTAATTCGATTGAATAAAACAGAGTCATAACCGGCTGTGTGTGTCTCAGAGTGAATTTATATTTAAAGGAGATTTATAAAAATGCGTTCGACATGAGACTGCGCTGGAGCATGTTCGCGGCGGCGACTTTTGCAGATCGCCCTTCGTCCGAAAGCGAGGCGCCGGCACGTTCCCCTGGTGCGCGTTTGCAGTTCATTCATCAATTAACGGCAAATTTGATGTCGTGGCCGGCAGTATTGGCATTGTCCTTTTCGGCCCCTGTGCGTTCCGGAGTAGAGTATGTGGTTTAAGTCCCTGCGCGGCCCTTCGCCTGCTTCGGTCATCGGCATGTCGCTCGCAGCGGCAATTTTGCTTGGTCCAGCGGCGGCTCCCGCCGAAGTGACCAGTGAGCCGATTTCGGTCAATGTCGACCAAGCGAAGCTGGTCAGGCTGCCCGGGCATATCGCGACGATTGTGGTCGGTAACCCGCTAATTGCCGACGTTACCCTGCAGCCTGGCGGCCTCGTTGTCGTGACCGGTAAGGGTTATGGCGCAACCAACGTGATTGCGATGGACCGCGCCGGAAGCATTCTGGTGGATCGCATCATTCAGGTCGAAGGGCCAAGCGATCAGATGGTGACGGTCTATCGCGGCCTGGAACGTGAATCGTATAGCTGCATGCCGATTTGCCAGAAACGGGTCACCCTCGGGGACAGCACCGCTTACTTCAAGGCGACAATGGACCAAGCCAGCAATCTGAGTTCGCAGGCCGGCGGCACCTCCACAAAATAAGAACGCCGATTGATGACCGGGCTTCCAGCTCTGCTGGCAGCAGCGCTGCTTCACCGATTCAGAATCGGTTAATATCTGGTATACGGCGAGGGGCATTCTGCTTCTATCGGGCGAAACACTTCAACAATCAGTTTCGGCTAGTCCTTGACAGTAGATAAATCCCGCCGTGTGCAAGGATTTCACGATGTCGCCGTTTCTCCGCCTCAGGTCCACAATCGTAAGCGCGGCTCGTTTTCGCGGCAACCAGCGCGGGTCCGCGGCGGTGGAATTTGCTCTCGTCGCACCGCTGTTCTTCGCGCTCCTGTTCGCGATCATCGAGACAGGAATGGTGTTTTTTGCGAGCCAGAGCCTTGAGACCGCCTTGCAGGACTCCGCGCGGACGATCATGACCGGCCAGGCGCAGATCAACAATCTCACGAAACAGAGTTTCAAGGCCAACATCGTCTGCAAGTACGCCAGTGTTCTGTTCGACTGTGAGAACGGCATCTTTGTCGATGTCCAGAGCTACCCGTCCGGATTCGGGAGCGTGGCGATCTCCAATCCGGTCTCGAGCGGAGATTTCAATAACACGAAATACAACCCCGGCGGTCCGGGAGACATCGTCGTCGTGCGGCTGTTCTATCAGTGGCCGCTGTATGTCACGGGGCTCGGTTACAACATCGCCAACCTAGGCGACAACAAGCGGCTGCTGTCGGCGACGGCCGCCTTCAAGAACGAGCCCTATCCGACCCCGACACCATCATCCTGATGATCGATGCGGGAAACGGCAGTGTATGCGAATTGAGAATGTGAAGCCGATGTTGAGAGTGTTTTCGAGCGAAGTGGATGCCGGTTGGCGTGAAGACAACGCGTCAAAACAAGAATCTGGAGCCTCGTTCCGATTTGATCGGAACGGAAATGGCTCGAACTTCCGGTCTTGCCTCAGACGTACGGCCGCAGCGCTGCGGCGGGATTCGCGCGGCATGGCAGCAACCGAGTTTGCGATGATCGTGCCGATGATGCTGGTGATGCTGTTCGGGACCATCGATGTGTCATCAGGCGTGGCTGTCAAGCGCAAGGTCACGCTGGTCGCGCGGACTCTGTCCGATCTCACCTCGCAGTCCAGGGGGGTTAACGATGCCGACGTGACGAATTTTTTGGCTGCCGGCTACGGCATCATGTGGCCCTATCCCTCGGCACCGGTTCAGGCCACGATTTCGGAGTTGTATATCGATCCTGCGTCTTCGGTGGCGCGGGTGCAATGGAGCAAGGGCAAAGCGCCGCGAGGTACAGGGTCAACGGTCGGCATTCCCTCGGGGCTCATCGGGCGGGATTCGTCTGGCAAGGTGCTCCCAAATCAGTACCTGATCTTCAGCGAGGTCAGCTATCTCTATCAGCCGATCGTCGGCTACGTCATCTCGAAGGCCGGCATCAAGCTGAGCGACACTACCTATACCCGCCCGCGTAAGTTCAGCTGCGTCACCTATCCCACGCCGGCCTCTGGCATTTATCCTCCTTGCCCGACCAGTTGAAGTTACGCGAAAACTCCAAGGTATCGTCACAAACCAAAAAAGGCCGCGCTGAGGGCGCGGCCTTTCTTCTGATGTGATCTTTTGGTTATCAACAGGAGCAGGTCGCTGCCTAACCAGCCGCGCGGAGATTGTCGGCTGAAGACTTTCCAGAACGGCGATCAGCGACGATTTCGTAGCTGATCTTCTGTCCTTCACGCAGCGTTCCGAGTCCGGCACGCTCAACTGCGCTGATGTGAACGAACACGTCGTTGCCGCCATCGTCAGGTTGAATGAAGCCGTAGCCCTTGGTTGCGTTAAACCACTTCACGGTTCCCATGCTCACGGGTAGTCCCTTTATCAAGTACGTATGTCGAAGCCCGCTTTTGGCGGGCTGGTGAGATTGGATTTTTGGAAGGGTCGTCAGCGTCTAAACCGGCTATACCGGTGGTAGCTAATGTCGTCCGGCCGAAAATCGCTAACCCTATATTATTCGAAGGTAAGCTCCGAAACAATCCTGACGTGCAGGATTTTTTAAAAGATGCGTCGCCGGGCCTTTGGCCCCCTATCGGCGAGCGGTCTTCCCCCCCACGCCGAGAAGGTTATCTGCGGCGAAACTGGCCACCGCGCGGTGGTCCGCTGCGCGGCGGGCCACCGGGACGCTCGTCCTTGTGGCGGAAGATCAGACGTCCCTTCTCCAGATCGTAGGGGGACATCTCGATGGTGACGCGGTCGCCGGCCAGCGTCTTGATCCGATTTTTTTTCATCTTGCCGGCGGTATAGGCAACAATTTCGTGTCCGGCATCGAGCTGCACCCGATAGCGGGCGTCGGGCAGAATTTCGGTAACCAGTCCTTCGAACTGGATCAGTTCTTCTTTCGCCATGAGTTTCTCCGGATCGAGTGGCGGTTCACTAGATCACGATGATAGTGGATCGAGGCGATCCAAAACCATGACCGTGATCGATTCCGATATTCTGATAAGCGGGAAGGGTCGGAAAACCGCTACTTGCTCGCCCGCTCTGGTCTTGCGATTCTAGCATTTGCATCCGTCGGGCAGGAGTCCTGCACAGGAGTCCTGCAAATGATCTCTGGATCGGCATTCTCTTATCGACTTGCCGCGAGTGGATAGCAAACGTCACATTCACCCGCTAGCGCTGAGGCGGCTGGTTGGATTTAAGGCGCGCAGGCCGACTTTTGCGATGCAGGAACGCAACCCCCTGCATCCCGTCGGCCTTGCTCCCCTGTGATGAACGGGAGGGCTCTTGCCGGGCGGTTTCCGATCGGCGGTTCGTTTGCGGCGTCCCCTTGCCATTACGGCGGCGACGGCGCGGGCTTTTTGCGCCGGGAGCGGCGGCGTCCGCTCTGGTCGCATGACCGTGGGGTGCGGGGCGTCCGCTGCGAGGCTGTTGCTGAGCCGGCGCGGTCTCACGCTGCCCCGGTGTCCGGCGGTCTTCTCTTGGCAGTACCACGCGGATCAGTTTCTCGATATCGCGGAGATAGGCCATTTCTTCCGCTCCGGCGACCAGGGAGATCGCCGCGCCTTCGGTGCCTGCGCGCGCGGTGCGGCCAATGCGATGGACGTAAGTCTCCGGGACATTCGGGAGGTCGAAATTGACGACG
This sequence comes from Nitrobacter vulgaris, assembly GCF_031453995.1. Taxonomy (NCBI): domain Bacteria; kingdom Pseudomonadati; phylum Pseudomonadota; class Alphaproteobacteria; order Hyphomicrobiales; family Nitrobacteraceae; genus Nitrobacter; species Nitrobacter vulgaris. The sequence continues at coordinate 49,011 of NZ_JAVDPZ010000006.1, forward strand.
TGGCTGATCCCGTCAACGTCGATGCCCCGCGCCGCGATGTCGGTCGCAACCAGCGTCCGGATCTCGCCAGTTCGGAACGCCGCCAGCACGCGCTCGCGGTGGTTCTGCGATTTGTTGCCGTGGATCGCATCCGACCTGATGCCGGACTTGGCAAGGCTTTTCACGACCTTGTCGGCGCCGTGCTTGGTTCGCGTGAAGATCAACGCCCGGTTGACCGGCTCCTGCTTCAGAAGCTGGGCCAGGAACGCGGACTTGTTGGCATGATCGACCTGGATGATGCGTTGGGCGATGCGGTCCACGGTCGAGGCGACCGGTGTTACCGCGACGCGAGCCGGATCACGTAACATCTGGTTGGCGAGTTCTGCGATGTCCTTTGGCATGGTGGCCGAGAAAAGCAGCGTTTGCCGCTTCACCGGCAGCTTGGCGATGACTTTGCGAATGTCATGGATGAAGCCCATGTCGAGCATACGGTCGGCTTCGTCCAGCACGAGAAATTCGACTTGGCCGAGCTTCAGGCCGTTGCTTTGAACGAGATCGAGCAAGCGTCCTGGCGTAGCGACCATGACGTCGACGCCGTGCATAACAGAGCGGACCTGCCGTCCCATCGGGACGCCGCCGATCGCGAGAGCTGAAGTCAGGCGCATGTGACGGCCGTAGGCGTTGAAGTTTTCGAGGATCTGGCCCGAAAGCTCGCGCGTTGGGCTGAGCACCAGAACCCGGCAGTTCTTGGATTGCGGCTTGATACGATTCTGCAGCAGCCGATGCAAGATCGGCAGCGCGAAGGCCGCCGTCTTGCCGGTGCCAGTCTGGGCAATCCCGACAATGTCGCGTCCCGTAAGGGCAAGAGGAATGGTTTGAGCTTGGATGGGCGTGGGCGTCAGATAGTTTTCTTCCGCGAGCGCACGCAAAATCGGATCGGCAAGGCCGAAATCCTGAAAGGTAGACAAAAGGCTGTTTCTTTCCATTATGCGACCAGGCGCCCGGGCCACATCGGCCGGAGCGTACCAGGGCGTCTGTGACACCCGCGTGTTTGGGGCGTCGATGAGGTTAGCTAGAGAAAGGGCAAGCCAGAAACCGTCGGACGGGCTCAGAACACGCGGCTCGCAGTGACCTGATATCTTTCAAGGCCGTGCTATCATATGAAGCAGGACCGCGACGGATTCAAGGTGAATTGTCGTGGTTTCGCCCCGCGACGAGTTCCCGTGGAGCTATAGCCAGCCTGCCGTCATCGACGCTGGAGGTCCCACCCGGCCAGGAATGTACAGAACTTGGCCGTTGACCGGCAGCCCACTGCCAGCCGGCCTTTACTTTTACTGCCCGCTCCAACCGCAGACCTTGAGCAACGCGTGCAAATGCGCCGGCACCGGCGCGGTGACCACGACAGGCGGCTTGTTCTTCGAAAGGGGAATCGCGATCTCGCGCGCATGCAGGTGAAGGCTAGGTTCGCCGAAGCGCGGGATGTATTGTTCGTTTCGTAGGCGGCGTAAACTGGCCTCGGTTCCGTAAATGGTGTCGCCGACGATCGGCCAGTCCATCGCCGCACAATGGACGCGCAGTTGATGGGTGCGGCCGGTAACCGGCTCCAGCGACAGCCAGGTGAACTGAACTCCATTTCCCTTTGTGGGGGAGGATTCGGGAAAGGGGTGAACTGCAGCCTCACAGCCGCTTGAGTTTACTTCGCTCCTGCACGCTTCGCGTTCGACCCCTTCCTCAGAAGGGGAGATATTAAGAGGAGATCGCCCCAGCACTTTCCATTTCGTGACCGACGGCAACCCGTTCGGATCTGGCTTCTGCCACCAGCCGCGTTCTTCGTTCAGCCGCCCGAGCGGAATGTCGACGGTGCCTTCGTCCTCGGCAGGGCCGCCCTCGACCACGGCCCAGTAGGTTTTTGAGATCTTGCCGTGCTTGAATAGCAAGCCGAGCGAAGCCGTCGCCTTGCGATGGCGTCCGAGTACCAGACAGCCCGAGGTGTCGCGGTCAAGCCGATGGGCAAGCACCGGCGGTCGCGGCAGGCCGAACCGCAGCGCCTCGAACGACGCTTCGAGATTGGCGCCGCCCTTGGGACCGCGATGCACGGGGATGCCGGCCGGCTTGTCGATCACCAGCATCAACCCGTCGCGGTGGAGCACGCGGGCCTGGATTTCCTCCGGCGTCGGCTGTGCTGTATCCATGGCTCACATTAATTCCGATGTCGGCATAGCCTCATCCGAAAATCGCAGCTTTTTGGCATCGGGCCGCTCAACCCTTTCGCTCGCAGGTCGAAACGGCTAACACACCTCCATAATGAGCGACAGCACCGAGGACAAACCGAAACAAAGCTGGTGGCGTAGGCTGTCCGGCGGCCTCAAGCGGACTTCGACTTCGCTTGGGACCGCAGTGGCTGATCTTGTCACCAAGCGCAAGCTCGACCGCGCGATGCTCGACGACATTGAGGACGTGCTGTTGCGCGCCGATCTTGGAACCGCGGTTGCGGAACGCATCGCGGAGGCGGTGGGCGAGGGACGCTACGACAAGGCGATTTCCGCCGATGAGGTGAAGGCGGTTGTCGCGACCGAAGTGGAAAAAGTTCTTGCTCCGGTGGCACGGCCGCTGGTCATCGACGACACGTTAAAGCCCTTCGTTATTCTGGTGGTGGGTGTCAACGGCTCCGGCAAGACGACGACCATCGGCAAGCTTGCGGCGAAATTTTCCGCCGAGGGCCGCAAGGTGATGATGGCGGCCGGCGACACGTTTCGGGCTGCGGCGATCGAGCAATTGAAGGTTTGGGGTGAGCGGACCGGATCGCCGGTCATCGCAGGCGCGCAGGGGTCGGATTCGGCCAGTCTGGCGTTCAACGCGCTGACGGAGGCGCGGAACGAGAAACGCGATGTGCTGCTGATCGATACGGCGGGCCGCCTGCAGAACAAGGCGGAACTGATGAACGAACTTGAAAAAATGGTTCGCGTCATCCGGAGGGTCGATGCATTGGCCCCGCATGCGGTGCTGCTGGTGCTCGATGCCACTGTCGGACAGAACGCGCTGTCGCAAGTCGAGGCATTTCATCGCACTGCCGGGGTCACCGGTCTCGTGATGACCAAGCTGGATGGCACCGCCCGCGGCGGTATTCTGGTGGCGCTGGCGGAGAAGCATAAACTGCCGGTACATTTCATCGGCGTCGGCGAGAGCATCGACGATCTCGCGCCGTTCACCGCGCGCGATTTCGCACGGGCGGTCGCGGGGATCGAGACCTAGTTTTTTTGTCATGCCCGCGTCGACGGGATATCGAAACCGTTCGGAATATCGGATCATCCGCTTTCGCGGACGGTCACAACAGGCAGGATGGATGGACAAGAAGCAACCGCACCCGCTGTTCAAGCTTGCGACCGAACTCGGGCCGCTGCTGGTGTTCTTCGCCGCCAATGCGAAGTTTAACCTGTTCGTCGCAACGGCTGCGTTCATGGTGGCGATCACAGTGGCGATGATCGCCTCCTATGCGGTGACCCGACATATTCCGTTGATGGCCCTGGTTACGGGGGGTATCGTCATCGTGTTCGGTACGCTGACGCTGGTGCTGCACGACGAAACCTTCATCAAGGTGAAGCCGACCATCATATACGGGCTATTCGCAAGTGTGCTCGGCGGCGGGTTGCTGTTCGGCCGCTCCTTCATCGCGATCATGTTCGATCAGGTGTTCAATCTGACGCCGCGCGGTTGGCGGCTGTTGACGCTGCGCTGGGCGCTGTTCTTTTTCGCGATGGCAATCCTCAACGAATTCATCTGGCGTACCCAAAGCACGGATGTCTGGGTCAACTTCAAGGTTTTCGGCGCGGTCCCGCTCACCATGATCTTCGCGATGATGCAGATGCCGTTGACTAAACGCTATCAGCTGGAGCCCGCCACGCTCGAGGCCAGCGACGCGAGGGAAGGCGATATCGGGAAAGGCTAATCGCTTCCATCCTTTCGCGGCTTGCGAGAGCAATTTGCAACGAAGGCGTGATTTACTTTGGTTGCGAGGCGATGATCTGGCCGGAGATCTTCTCGTAGGTCGCTTCAGGAAGAATCTTCTTGGAGACGAGTTGGTCCTTCTTGGCGTAGGGACGGCCGGCGATGATCTTGTCGGAATACTTGTCGCCGATGCCCTTGAAGGCCATCAGTTCTTCCTTGGTCGCGGTGTTGATGTCGAGCTTTTCCGCGTCGGATTTCGCGGGCGCCGTCTTGCTGGCAGGCGCCGTTTTCCCCGCCGGCGCCATCCTGTCGGAGTGGGGAGCGGGTTGAAACGACTGGGCCATCGATGGTGAGGAAACAAGCAGGCCGAGCGCAAGAACGGCGGTGGTGATCGAGGCGAGCGTGTAACGGCGCATGAAAACCTCCCTGAGCGGGTGTTTGCTGGCGACGCCAAGTTAGCTGGGAATTTGCGGCGGCGGCATGGCCGTCAAATGAACGGCGGATAAATGCCCTGAATATTCTCGCGGTGTCTTCGTCGCGACGACAAAGCGATGTTACGAGCCCGCCTTCAGGGCCTTTTCGATTTCCGGCTTCAGCACCGCTTCGATATTTTGGGACGTGATCTCCCCGACCAGCTTGTAGGCGATCGTGCCGTCGCGCGCGACCACGAAGGTCTCGGGCACGCCGTAGACGCCCCATTCGATGGAGGCCCTGCCATGGCTGTCGACGCCGACGACGTCGAACGGGTTGCCGTAGCGGCCGAGGAAACGGCGGGCGTTGTCGGGGGCGTCCTTGTAGTTGATGCCGACGAATTGCACGCGCCGATCCTTGGCGAACTCGGTCAGCAGCGGCGCCTCGCTATGGCAGGGGACGCACCAGGAAGCCCAGACATTCACAATGCTGACCTTGCCCACGAAGGTTGCGGGGTCGATCCCCGGCACCGGCTTGCCATCCGCCATGAGGTCGGACAGTGGCGGTAGCGTGGTTGTAGGCGCGGCACGGCCGATCAGCGCGGAGGGGATTCGCGAAATATCGCTGTCGCCGAGTCGGAACCAGAACAAGAGTGCCAGTGCGGCAAAGACGACGAGCGGCAGCGCCATCAACCAACGTCGTTTGGGGGTGGCCGACGGAATTGCGGGGTCGGTCATTGAACCTCCGCAGCGCTGCGCCCCGATCGCCTGATGGCGCCCGCGGCTTCAAGGCCGCGCAGGCGCGCCTTCTGACGGCGGTAATCCACGATCACCCAGACAATGAGCGCCACAACCACGGTTGCGACCGATACATAGGACGTCACGATGAAAGAGGCATAAGGACCGAGCGTCATGGTCGTCACGCCGCCGACTTGCTGGCTTGCAGCATCTGCAAGGTGCGCACGCGTCGGCGCAGGATCTCATTCCGCATCGCCGCGATATGCAGCGTCAGAAACAGCAGCGTAAATCCAATCGCCATCACCAGCAGGGGGATCAGAAACGAGCGGTCGAGTGTCGAGCCACCCATGCGGATAACCGAGGCCGGCTGATGCAGCGTATTCCACCAGTCGACCGAGAACTTGATGATAGGGATGTTGACCGAGCCGACCAGCGTCAGCACCGCGGCGGCGCGCGCGGCGCGCGAGGGATCCTCAACCGCGCGCCACAGCGCCATCAGGCCGAGATACATCAGGAACAGGATCAGCACCGAGGTCAGCCGCGCATCCCATTCCCAATAGGTGCCCCACATCGGCCGGCCCCACAGTGATCCGGTCAAAAGGGCAAGGAATGTGAAGGCTGCGCCGATCGGAGCGGCGGTCTTGGCAGCGACGTCCGCAAGCGGATGCCGCCACACCAGCGTGCCCAGCGCGGCGATGCTCATCACGCCCCACACGAACATCGACAGCCACGCATTCGGAACGTGGATGAACATGATTTTCACGGTCGCGCCCTGCTGGTAGTCGTCGGGCGCGATGGCGGACTGGTACAGGCCGATCGCGAGCACCAGCGCGGTAACGGCCACGAGCCACGGCAGAATCCGGCCGGCAAGCGTGAGAAACCGGGAGGGGTTGGCGAGATCAATCAGGGTCATGGCACCACTGATAGTCGCCGTAGCTACGTCAGGCAATGCGGATTTGCGTCCGGTTTCTTTCCTGAGCAAAAATTGATTAGCCGCATGCTGCGCCTCAATCCAGCCCGTGCCGCAGGCTGGCGGCCGCCGCAAAAGGGCCGATCACAAGGCTCGCCAGCGACAGCGCGCACAGAATCGAGAACGGCGTGCCGAACGGCGATGGTCCGGACACCGCAGCGTTAGAAGCGGCGACGCCGAAGATCAGTACCGGGATCGACAACGGAAGGACCAGCACCGAGAGCAGCAGCCCGCCGCGACGCAGGACGACGGCGAGGGCGGCGCCGATCATTCCGGTGAAAGTGAGCGCGGGCGTTCCTGCAAGGAGCGTCAGCGCCACGGCGCCGGTCGCGACGGCGTCGAGGTTGAGCAGGAGTCCCAGGATCGGCGTTGCGGCGACCAGCGGCAATCCTACCGCCAGCCAGTGCGCCAACGCCTTCGCGGCGCAAGCCAGTTCTAGTGGCGTGCGGCTCATGACGATCAGGTCGAGCGAACCATCGTCGTGATCGGCGGTGAACAGGCGATCAAGCGTCAGCAGGCTTGCAAGCAGCGCGCCGAGCCAGAGAATCGCGGGGCCGAGCTTTTTCAGGAGCGCGAGATCGGGGCCGACCGCGAACGGCATCAGCACCACGACGATAAGAAAAAACAGCACGCCGATCAGCGCGCCGCCGCCGACGCGCAGCGCGACGCGGATATCCCGGCGGACCAGGGCGGAGAGGGCGGTCATGCTGTCCTCCCGATCCGCAGTTCCTGCACGGCAATGCCGAGCGGCGTATGGGTTGCGGCCAGAACGATGCCGCCGCCCGCGAGATGGCCGGTCATGATGGCGGCGAAAGCGGCTTGGCCGGTGACGTCGAGGGCCGAGGTGGGCTCGTCCAGCAGCCAGACCGGGCGCTTGACCGCCAGCAGCCGGGCGATCGAGAGCCGTCGCCGCTGTCCCGCCGAGAGATAGGCCGCCGGCAGATGCGCGACATGATCGAGCCCGACCGCTGCAAGCGCATCCGATTCGCCAGATTTTCCGCCGCCGAGGAAGTCCCGCCAGAATGACAGGTTTTCGTTGACCGTGAGCGCAGGTTTCAAAGCATCGCGATGGCCGAGATAGTGCGCCTGTTCGGGCAGCGTCAGCTCCGGATCGCCACCCTCAAGGCCGATCGATCCACCCGCCATGGCCAACAGCCCGGCCAGCAGCCGTAGCAAGGACGTTTTCCCCGCGCCGTTGGGGCCGGTGATCGCCACCGCGCGGCCCGACTCCGCCGTCACATCAAGGCCCACAAAAACCTCCCGCCCTCCCCTTACGCACCGCAAGCCGCTGCCTGAAAGTCTCATGATGGTCCTGTTCGCGGAACTGATTGTTTCCGTGGAGAGCTGAAAGGCGGGGGCACAGGCATTGTGGACGTGGCGGATGGTCTGGAAAGACTCTATAAAACTGGAACTTGATGCAGCACAAAACGCGCCGTAACGAAACCCCGGGGAATCGGCGTATCAGCGGTGTTTTAATACCTTAAAAGTTTGCCGGACCGGCGCCCCAGACTTTTTGGATCGGGATTTCACATGGCTTCGCTCGACAGCTTCAAATGTCTGAAAACCCTCAAGGTCGGTGGCAAGACCTATGCTTACTACAGTCTGCCGGCTGCGGAAAAAAACGGTCTCAAGGGCATCTCTCGGCTGCCCTATTCCATGAAGGTTCTTCTGGAAAATCTGCTGCGCAACGAGGATGGCCGCTCGGTGACGAAGGAGAACATTACCGCATTCGCCAAATGGCTGAAGAAGCGTAGGCTCGATCACGAAATTGCGTTCCGCCCTGCCCGCGTGTTGATGCAGGATTTTACCGGTGTGCCCGCGGTGGTCGACCTCGCGGCGATGCGCAATGCGATGCAAAGTCTTGGCGGCAAGCCCGAGAAGATCAATCCGCTGGTGCCGGTTGATCTCGTCATCGACCACAGCGTGATCGTGAACTTCTTCGGTGACAACAAGGCGTTCGCCAAGAACGTGGTGGAGGAATACAGGCAGAACCAGGAGCGCTACGAGTTCCTGAAATGGGGCCAGAAGGCATTTTCAAATTTCTCCGTAGTTCCGCCCGGCACCGGCATCTGCCATCAGGTCAATCTGGAATATCTGGCGCAGACGGTGTGGACGAGGAAGGAAAAGCTGACGATCGGCCGAAAGACCGCCAGCACCGAGGTTGCATATCCGGATACGCTGCTCGGCACAGATTCCCACACCACAATGGTCAACGGTCTTGCCGTGCTGGGCTGGGGCGTTGGCGGCATCGAGGCGGAAGCCGCCATGCTTGGCCAGCCGCTATCGATGCTGCTGCCCGACGTGGTCGGCTTCAAGCTCAAGGGCGTGCTCAAGGAAGGCGTCACCGCCACCGATCTCGTGCTCACCGTCACCCAGATGCTGCGCAAGCAGGGCGTCGTCGGCAAGTTCGTCGAGTTCTACGGACCTGGCCTCGATCATCTGTCGGTCGCGGACAAGGCGACCATCGCCAACATGGCGCCGGAATACGGCGCGACCTGTGGCTTCTTTCCGATCGATGCGGCGACCATCGATTATCTCAAGACTTCCGGCCGCACGGCGGCCCGTGTTGCACTGGTGACGAAATACGCCAAGGCGCAAGGTTTGTTTCGCAGCGTCGCTTCGACCGATCCGGTATTCACCGAAAAGCTGACGCTCGATCTCGGAACTGTGGTGCCATCCCTCGCGGGACCGAAGCGGCCGGAGGGCCGCCAGCCGCTATCGGCAGTCGCGGACGGCTTCGCCAGTGCGCTCGCAGACGAATACAGGAAGACCGACGCCACGGCGCGTTTCCCGGTTGAAGGCCGCAACTTTGATCTCGGACATGGCGACGTGGTGATCGCTGCGATCACCTCATGCACCAACACATCCAATCCGAGCGTGCTGATGGCTGCCGGGTTGCTGGCGCGCAAGGCAGCGGCGAGGGGACTGACCGCGAAGCCCTGGGTGAAAACGTCGCTGGCTCCGGGCAGCCAGGTGGTTGCCGAATATCTCGCGGCGTCAGGGCTTCAACTCGACCTCGACAAGGTTGGTTTTAATCTGATCGGATTCGGCTGCACAACCTGCATCGGCAACTCCGGGCCGCTGCCGGAAGAGATATCGAAGTCGATCAACGACAACGGCATTGTCGCCGCCGCCGTGCTGTCGGGTAACCGCAACTTCGAGGGCCGCGTGTCGCCGGACGTGCAGGCGAATTATCTCGCCTCGCCACCGCTGGTCGTCGCCTATGCGCTGGCGGGGTCGGTGACCAAAGATTTAAGCCGCGAGCCGCTGGGGACGGACAAGGATGGCAAGCCGGTGTACTTGAAGGAGATCTGGCCGACTTCGAAGGAGATCAACGCCTTCATCAAGAAGTACGTGACCTCAAAAATCTTCAAGAAGAAGTACGCCGACGTGTTCAAGGGCGACGATAACTGGCGCAAGATCCAGACGGTTGCGAGCGAGACCTATCGCTGGAACATGAATTCGACCTATGTGCAGAACCCGCCTTACTTCGAAGGGATGAAAAAGGAGCCGGAGCCGATTGCGGATATTGTCGATGCGCACATTCTGGCGATGCTCGGTGATAAGATCACCACCGATCACATCTCACCAGCGGGCGCGATCAAGCTGACGTCGCCGGCCGGAAAATATCTCAGCGAACATCAGGTGCGTCCGGCTGATTTCAATCAGTACGGCACGCGGCGCGGCAATCATGAGGTGATGATGCGGGGCACCTTCGCCAATATCCGCATCAAGAACTTCATGCTCAGGGGCGCTGATGGCACCGTCCCGGAGGGCGGGTTGACCAGGCACTGGCCGGACGGCGAGCAGATGTCGATTTACGACGCCGCGATGAAGTACCAGCAGGAGAATGTCCCGCTTGTCGTGTTCGCCGGAGCCGAATACGGCAACGGCTCGTCGCGCGACTGGGCAGCCAAGGGAACGCTGCTGCTCGGCGTGCGTGCGGTGATCTGCGAGAGCTTCGAGCGCATTCACCGCTCCAACCTCGTCGGCATGGGCGTCCTGCCGCTGACTTTCGAGGATGGCGCGTCCTGGCAATCCCTCGGGCTCAAGGGCGACGAGACGGTGACGATTCGCGGCTTGCAGGGCAATCTGAAACCGCGCCAGAAGCTTACGGCGGACATCGTTTCTCGCGATGGTTCGCTTCGCCGTGTCTTGCTGCTCTGCCGCATCGATACGCTCGACGAGCTCGACTACTACCGCAACGGGGGTATCCTGCACTATGTGTTGCGCAAACTCGCAGCTTGACCTGCCGATCCTATTCCGACATTTGCATCGCGTTCAAGCGATGCGTTGGAATCAAGAGGATCTGCAGCGATGTGAACTGGAATGGAAACAATTTACATTTGACCTTCGCATCCGGAAATCGTGATCGCCGGGGCGACGATGTCAAATCGGTGCACTCATGCATGATGCCTTCACCGCGAATTGAGTGGCGGGCAAGCCAGGGGCAGCCTATCAAAATGCCGGCTTCTCGCATGTGGAGGCGTGCTTTTCCTTCATGCCGCCGGCACATTTCGTGCCGCTGTCTCGGTGGTTGATGATGTCTCGTGGTGTTTTGTCGCGACTGTCCGGAGCGCTCGGCGTTTGTGCGCTTGTCGCGATCAGTCGTCCCGCTTTGGCGGAGCCGCGCGCCGTGGTCGAACTGTTCACGTCGCAGGGCTGCTCCTCATGCCCGGCCGCCGACGAGATTCTTGGCGATCTTTCCAAGGATCCTTCGATCGTAGCACTGAGTATGCCGATCGATTACTGGGATTATCTCGGCTGGAAGGATACGCTGGCAGACAATCGCTTCACGGCGCGCCAGAAGGCCTATTCGCAGATGCGCGGCGACCGCGATGTCTACACGCCGCAGGTGATTGTCAATGGATCGGCCCATGTGATCGGCAGCGATCGCGAAGCCATCGAAAGGTCGGTCCGCGATACGCGGAAAAACCAGGATGTAATGTCGGTGCCGGTTTCAATGTCGGTGTCGGGTAGTCAGCTCAATGTGTCGGTCGCATCCGCCAACGGCAACCATCCCTCCGATCACGGCGAAATCTGGATATGCGCGATTTCGAAGGCGGTTCCGATTGCGATCGGGCGCGGAGAAAATAGCGGCCGCGAAGTGATCTACCACAACGTCGTTCGGAGCTGGCTCAAGGTCGGTGACTGGACGGGCGAGGCCGGTACCTGGGCGGTGCCGATGGAGAATATCGCCCATAATGGCGTCGATGCCGCGGTCGTCTATGTTCAGGACGGCAATCGCGAAAAGCCTGGTGCGATGCTAGGTGCGGCTTACACCTTGCTGCATTGATTTTCCGAGTCCCGGCTCCGCGTGATAAACGCGTCACGCCTCCTAGTCGGGGATGCTCTGAAAAGAAAAAGGACCGGCTTTGGCCAGTCCGCAATCGTCGGAACTCAAGTTCTGCGATTAGGCCCGATCCTGATGATCCCGGGGGGCTGGGGGCTGAGGATCCGGTCCCAAAAGAATCGGGCCATCGCAGAGCATGTTTTTTCGCAGCTCAGCGGGGCGGTTGCTTGACGGAATTTGGGCTGTATTATGATTTTGGCTAACGTTCTTGTTTAGCGGCCGTCATAGCGGGTGTTCTGATTCGCTTGCGTCAGGAACCAGCTATCCTGCGCCACTTGCGAGACAAGAGGTGAGACCTCTTGCGGCAAGTCGCATCCGGGACGAGGATGTCATCAACCTTGACAGGAGGTGCCGATGAGTTCGCTGCCGGACGATTTCGATCCAGGGGAAAGCCGCCCGACGGAACGCGCCCCCGCCGTTGTTCCCGTTCCAATCAGAGTGACGTTCAACCGTCTCGAACTCAATCGAATCCTCAATCTATATGGACGGATGGTCGCCGACGGCGATTGGTGCGATTATGCCATTGACTTCTTCAAGGACCGCGCAGTGTTCTCGGTCTTCCGCCGTGCCTCTGAGGTTCCGATTTATCGTATCGAGAAAGATCCGCGGCTGGCGCGCAAACAAGGCGCCTATAGTGTGATCTCAGCAAGTGGTCTTGTTCTGCGGCGCGGTCACGAACTTGACCGGGTTCTGCTTGTCATCGACCGCAAACTGGCGCTGGTCTGATTCGGCGGCGTCGGTCGGACACTCGCCTGCGTGTATTTTGCGGCATGAGGGAGCCTCCTTTAGCCTAGAAGCGGAAAGCCGTCGACCCTTGGAACTGTCGCTTTCCCACGGCCACCGAAAATCAAAAGCGGGATAAACCTCAATCCGGGCTGACAAGACAGCGATTTTTCCCGAGAATCGTTCGATCGGGAAAGCGATGGATGAGGTTGTTGGCGGTGGCTGGCGCGAGAAGACTTTTGGCCGGTTTTGCAATTGTCTCCGCCATGGCGCTGGTCTCCGTCGATGCCCATGCGGGGTGGTGGTCGCGCGCGCCGGTTGACTTCGAGGATTGCGCGGCGGGCGCCGAAAAGAATGCGACCTCGTCCGAGGAAAAGGGCAGACGGCTCACGGCATGCGAGGCCCGATTCGCCGGCCGGCGGAAGCCCGGCGGAGGCTACACTTATTACGACTTCATGCAGAACCGGCATTTCGACATTGCGGGGCCGAACCCGACGACGGAAGAGCAAAGGCACATCGATGAGCAATATGCTGCTTTTCTCAAGGATCAGCGGCGCAGCATCATCGCGGCGGCGTTTTTCCAGAAGCGGCAACAGGCCGAGCAGGCCAATGCCACGCCCGTGGCTAGCGACAAAGCAGACCCGGTCAATATCAGGCTGGCGCCGGCGCCGAAAACGCCTGTAAAGCGCCTCGCCGTGCTTCCGCGCCCGCGCCCGAAGGCGGCTCCTCATTGTGGGGACGATATTTTGTCGGCCTGCAACTGGTCGAGAATTTCAACCGGCGTGCAGGACCTCAAAAACGCTCTCTTCGGTTCTCTCGCGAAGATGAGCACGAACGATGCTCAGGCCGTTCGTGCTCATCTGCCTGCTAAACCGCCGGTTCAGACCGCCAAATGAATCCTGAGCGATGGCGCGGTGATCGCTATGTACCGCCATGCCATCAGTCACGTCGCAAGGGTCTCAATTAGCGTTGCTGACCAGCTTGATCCTCGGCGTCGTAGCCTCGATCAGGCTGCGATAGGCGTCCAGATAATCCAGCGCCATACGCCGCGCCGTAAAGCGTGCCTCGAACTCCGCCCGGATGGCCGCGCGATCGAGCGTTGCCAGGCCGTGGACGGCGGCAACCGCGCTGATCTCGTCCTCGACAATAAAGCCCGTTCGCCCGTCCGAAATGATTTCGGCGACGGAGCCGCGATTGTAGGCAATAACGGGCGTACCGCACGCCATCGCCTCGATCATAACCAGACCGAAAGGTTCAGGCCAGGCAATCGGCACCAGCAGCCCGATGGCGCCGCTGAGGAAGTCCGGCTTTTCATGGTCGCTGATCTCGCCAATAAATTCCACCAGCGGATGATCCATCATCGGTCGGATGCATTCATCGTAATAATCCTGGTCCGCGCGATCGACCTTTGCGGCGATCTTGAGCGGGATGCCGCATCGAATCGCGATCCTGATTGCACGGTCTACGCCTTTCTCCGGAGCGATGCGGCCGAGCACGGCAAGATAGCTCGGTTGGCCGGGGCGGGGTGTCAGCAGTTTCTCCGGAAGACCGTGGTAAACAGTACGGAGCCAGCGGGCCTGGGGCGCCGGGCGGCGTTGTGCGTTGGAGATTGAAATCAAAGGAATTGATGAAAACTCGTTGAATACAGGCTGGAGCTCTGGAAGATCGAGGCGGCCATGCAGCGTCGTGAGAAAGGGCGTCGGTTGCCTCGAAAACAGGGAGAAGGGATAGTAGTCGAGGTGAAAGTGGAGAAAGTCGAACTCTCCATCGTCGCATTTCCGGCGGACCCGTTCGAGCATCACCATATGCAGGGCGTTCGGATCGCGCACGGCACCATCCAGCCGCAAGGCTCTCGGCCAGGTCGCATCCAGACGAGCCGAGGTGAGAGAATCGCCGCTGGCGAAAAGAGTTACGTCGTGGCCCAACGCGACAAGTTCCTCCGTCAACCAGTGCACCACACGTTCGGTGCCGCCATATAATTTCGGGGGAACGGCTTCCGTTAGCGGGGCAACCTGCGCGATGCGCATCTAGCAGTCTCCTGTGATTTGTTCATGTCACTTCCGGTCAGCGGGCGGAGGCATCGGGGTTTATCGGGATTCAGGAACGTTCTCGGATTTGAGAGGTTCCTATCTTCTGCGCAACTTCTTCCACATTGTCGTCTTGGTGATGCCATCACTGCCTTGCAAACAGCCTATGCAGGCTTTGCAACGAAGTTTCTGCGCATTGACGGCTTTTCTGAGGGTCTTGTGCGGCATTGTCGAACAGGATCCCGAGCAGACGACCTCTGGTGAACTTTCAACGCAGCTCGGTAGGAATGCATGGACGATTTCTCGGGATACGCCAGTCGGCCCTTTGCATTCGTGATGGGTTATTGCCGCCGGCGGTCAGCGTCGCACATTGGGATCCTTTTGTGCGTCGTGGCTGCGGTGGTGTGTTCAGTGGGGACGCAATACGGCGTCAAATCGCTGGTCGATGCGCTGGCGCACGGGCCAGCGCATAGCGGGGCGGTATGGCTGGCGTTTATCTTTCTTGTGTCGCTGATCGCCGCCGACAATTTTCTCTGGCGCGTGGCGAGTTGGGTCGCGAGTTTCACTTTTGTTGGCGTCACCGGCGACTTGCGCCGCGATATCTTCAAGCACCTGACGGGTCATGCGCCGAGTTACTTCGCCAATCGGATGCCAGGGATGCTAACAAGCCGGATCACAGCGACCTCGAACGCCGTGTTTACCGTCGAAAATATGCTCGCCTGGAATGTGTTGCCGCCCTGCATCGCGACCATCGCCGCGATTGCGCTGATTGGAACCGTCAGTCTGCCGATGGCCGGCGGGCTGATGATCATGGCGGGCATCATGGTCGTCGCGATGTTCAAAATGGCGGCGGCGGGCAAACCCTTGCATGACGATTTCGCCAACAAGGCCGCGGCGGTTGATGGCGAGATGGTCGATGTCGTCAACAACATGCCGCTGGTCAGGGCTTTTTGCGGGATTGATCACGAGCATGATCGTTTCGATGCGACCGTTGGCCGCGAGCTGAGCGCGCGCGGACGAAGTCTTCGCTATCTCGAGAAACTCAGGGTCACCCACGCCGCCATCACCGTTGTGCTGACCATTTCGCTGCTGGCCTGGGCCATCACGCTGTGGCAGCGCGGCGGTGCCACCACCGGCGATGTCGTTCTTGTCTGCACGCTCGGCCTGTCGATTCTGCATGCGACCCGCGATTTGGCGGTCGCCCTCGTGGATATCACCCAGCATATCGCGCGCCTGTCTGAAGCGGTCGCGACGCTGCTGATCCCGCACGAATTGACCGATCACCCGGAAGCGGAGCCGTTGCAGAAAAGCGGCGCAGCTATCGGGTTCAACAACGTTTCGTTTCGTTACCCCGGTAGTCCATCCGTTTTCAGGCGGTTCAATCTTAGGATTCAGCCAGGGCAACGCGTCGGATTGGTTGGAGAATCCGGCGGCGGCAAGTCGACGCTGTTCGTCCTGTTGCAGCGGTTCTACGATCCGGAGCGCGGAAGCGTAACGATCGACGATCAGGATATCTCGCGAGTTACGCAGCAGAGCCTGCGCGCAGCCATATCTGTGGTGCCGCAGGATATTTCGCTGTTTCACAGATCCATTCTGGAGAACATCCGCTACGGCCGTCCGACCGCAACCGACGACGAAGTGCTGCGCGCGGCCATCGCGGCGCGTTGCGATTTCGTCGAAACCCTACCCGAAGGGCTGGCGACTATGGTCGGCGATCGCGGCGTAAAACTGTCTGGCGGCCAGCGTCAGCGCATCGCCATCGCGCGCGCGTTCCTCAAGGATGCGCCGATCTTGCTGCTTGACGAGGCGACCTCGGCGTTGGACAGTGAATCCGAAGAGGCGATCCGCGAGGCGCTCGGCCATTTGATGCGAGGCCGCACAGTGATCGCGATCGCGCACCGGCTTTCGACCTTGCGCAATTTCGATCGCGTGGTCGTGCTCAAGAACGGCAAGATCATCGAAGACGGCCAACCTGCTTGTCTGATGCGCAAAGACGGACACTATCGGAATCTCGTCGCCAAGGAGATGAGCCGCCTCTCTGTTCACGCGGCTTAAAGTCCTGATCGTTGTCAAGCGCCGGGCGCTGGCCGGCGCCGCACGATCAGGAATTCGGCAAGGGGCAGGTGATGGCAACAAAACGCGCGGCTCAGATCACGATCACGCCGTTGTCCGATATTCTAGCGGTGGAATCGCCGTTCTATATTCCGATGACCGGGCCCTCCGCCCGTCCGCGCCGCACGTTGAAGCACGATGATACGTTCGTTGTGCTGGATAGCCACGGCGATATCGGAGCTTCCGCGGGGGGGCCCGACGGGCTTTTCAATACCGACACGCGCTATCTTGCCCGGCTGGAGCTGGTTCTCAACGACATGCAGCCGCTGCTGCTTGGCTCCAATCTGCGCAACGATAATTCCGGCCTGACGGTCGATCTGACCAATCCGGATATCTACGACGGCGACCGGCTCGTATTCCGCAAGGATACGATACATATCGTGCGCACGATCTTTCTCTGGCGCGGGATCGCGTATCAGAGGATCGGCATTCAGAACCATGGCGAGCAGACCGCGAGCTTCGATCTCTCCCTGCTGTTCGACAACGATTTCGCTGATCTGTTCGAGGTGCGCGGCGAACGACGTGCGCGCCGCGGCGTCGGCAGTGGCGAACTGTCCGGTCCCGCCACCGTCGTTCTGTCCTACGTCGGTCTCGATGATATCGTTCGGACCTCGCGCCTGCACTTCGACCCGCGGCCGACGCGCCTTGCCGTCAATAGTGCGATCTATCACCTCGATCTGCCGCCGCAGCAGTCCACCGCCATATTCCTTACCGTGTCCTGCAACACGCCGGCGACGGAGGTGCCCGGTCCGTTCTTTCGGGGATTGCTGGCGCATCGCCGTGAAATGCGACGCGCATGGTCGGGTGCGACAAATATCGAAACCTCGAACAACATCTTCAACGAGGTGCTGTGCCAGTCGATGGCCGATCTGAATATCCTGATGACGCAGACGCCGCACGGCCGCTATCCCTATGCCGGGATCCCCTGGTACTCGACGACGTTTGGGCGGGACGGACTGATAACGGCGTTGCAGATGTTGTGGATTGACCCCGGCATCGCACGCGGCGTTCTCAGAAGGCTCGCGGCGTTTCAGGCACAGGCCGTCGATCCCCTCGCGGACGCGGAGCCGGGAAAGATTCTTCACGAAATGCGCGGCGGAGAAATGGCCGCGTTGCGTGAGGTACCGTTCGAGCGATACTACGGCAGTGTCGATTCGACGCCGCTGTTCGTGCTGTTGGCGGGGCTTTACGTCGAACGCACGGGCGACGAATCCATCCTGGATGAGTTGTGGCCGGCGATCGAGGCTGCGCTGGGCTGGATTGACGGCCCCGGCGATCCGGATGGCGACGGATTCGTTGAGTACCGGTGCGCGTCCGAACAGGGGCTCGCCAATCAGGGCTGGAAGGATTCATTCGACGCGATCTTTCATGCCGACGGCACGCTTGCTGAGGGCAATATCGCACTGGCGGAGGTGCAGGGTTATGTCTTCGCCGCCAAGCGATCGGCGGCGCGATGCGCGCGTGCTCTCGGTCTCACCGACCGCGCCCGTGAACTGGAGCGCGCGGCCGATCGTTTGGCGGCCCGGTTCGAGGAGGCATTCTGGTTGCCGGATTTGCGCACCTACGCGCTGGCGCTCGATGGGAAGAAACGCCCCTGCAAAGTGCGGACGTCGAACGCCGGACAATTGCTGTTCACCGGTATCGTCCAGGAAGACCGGGCGCGGATGGTCGCCGCCGATCTGATGCGGCCGGCGTTTTTCACCGGATGGGGAATTCGTACCGTTTCTATCGGGGAAGCGCGTTACAATCCGATGTCCTATCACAATGGCTCGATCTGGCCGCACGACAACGCGCTGATAGCGCTCGGGCTCGCGCGTTATGGTCTCAAGCACTCGGTTGAGCACGTTTTCAAGGGCCTGTTTGATGCGGCTTCCTATATGGATTTGCGGCGGCTGCCGGAACTGTTTTGCGGCTTCCGGCGTGAGCCGCGGCGTGGGCCTACGCTCTATCCCGTCGCCTGTTTGCCGCAGGCATGGGCGAGCGCCACGCCTTTCACGCTGCTGGAAGCCGCGCTGGGTCTGGAGTTCGATGCTGCAAGGAACGAGATAAGGCTGCGCAACCCGCGGCTTCCCGCATTCCTAAACGAGGTGATCCTGCGTGGGCTGCATCTCGGCGAATCCAGTGTCGATCTGCGTCTGCGCCGTCATGATGAGGACGTGTCGCTCGAAGTATTGCGGACGCGAGGCCACATTCAGGTGTCGATCGTGATGACGCGCTAGGACGGGCGGTCGCAAGGAATTGACCGCGTACGCAAGCATCGCGGGTTTTGACAGCGAGGATTCATGTCTCGAAATGTCTCGACGAGCGTCGTTGTTTTGATGGCCGCCGCCCTGATCTGCGCTGTCCCAAATGCGATGGCCGACGACACCGGTTCGCCGCCGGCGAATCCCGCCCCCGCCAACCCGCCGGCCGCTGCAAAACCCTCGGGCGAGACAACAGCGCCGCCATCGATCACCGTGATCAGTCCCGCCGATGCCCATGGCGTGCTGGGACGCGACGTGCGGAGCACGGGCGGTCAGAACATGGGGCGGATCGTCGAGGTGATCGTGGATCGGGCAGGCGTGGTTCGCGCCGCCGTAATCGATTTTGGCGGCTTCCTCGGGGTCGGCAGCCGGAAGATCGTGGTCGACTGGAACGCGCTCCACTTTGGCGGGGTTAAGGGCAAGAGCGACAGCATTAGCCTCGAACTGACGCAGGATCAGGTGAGGGCGGCGCCGGAATACAAGGAAGGCGCCTCGGTTGTGGTGCTGGGCGCGTCGGGAACGCTGCAGCCCCTCAATATCGGTCCTTGATCAGGAGGATATCCGATCTGTTTTGCGCGACGGGCCCGTCGATCGGCCGATCCGGATAGTGCGCGCCCGCAGCGGGCGGGCGCAGAGGACGTGAGTCCGTCGCCGGTGGCAAGCGCGCGGGGCCATCATCCCTCGTCGCAAAGCCAGCGCGGCCTCGACTGGTTCATCTTCTTCCTTGCAGACGTGCAGACCGGATTCGGTCCCTTCGTCGCGGTCTATCTCACCACGCAGAAGTGGACGCAATCCGAGATCGGACTGATCCTGTCGATCGGCGGGATCATCGGGCTGATCGGTCAGATGCCGGGTGGTGCCGTCATCGATGCGGCCCGCTCGGAGCGTCTGGTCGCAGGGCTTGCTGTCGCCACGATCGGTCTCAGCGCGCTCGCCTACGCGGCGTGGCCGATCTTTCCGGTGATCGCGCTAGCGGCGATCCTGCATGCCGCGGCGAGTTGCGTGCTTGGACCTGCGATAGCCGCCATCAGCCTCGGACTTGTGGGACCGGAAGCGATCGGCGAGAGACTCGGACGCAACGCGCGCTACGCATCGCTTGGCAATGGCGTGGCTGCGGGGGTGATGGGTGTCGTCGGATACCTGCTATCGAGCCGCGCCGTGTTCGTGGTGAGTTTCGTGTTTGTGATCGCGACGCTGCTTTCGCTGGCGCGAATCCGCGATCGGGAGATCGATCCGGAACAGGCCCATGGTGCCATTGCGCGCGCGAAGCCGGATCCCGATGCGACCAGCATCGTGCATCTTCTGCATCAGCGGCCGCTGGTCGTTTTTGCCTGCGTGGTTTTCCTGCTTCAGTTTGCCAATGCGGCCATGCTGCCCCTGACGGCGGGTATCGTGACCGCACGCTCGAGTCAGGGTGCGCCGATGCTGATTGCGCTCTGCATCATCGTTCCGCAAGCGATCGTCGCTCTGATATCACCTTCCGTCGGCCGCAAGGCGCAGGTATGGGGACGCCGCCCGCTACTCATGATTGCCTTCGCCGCGCTGGCCGCTCGCGGAACGTTGTTTGCGACGATCCACGATCCGTCGCTGCTGGTCGCTGTGCAGGTGCTGGATGGCATCACGGCTGCGGTTTTCGGCGTCATGATTCCCCTCATTGTCGCCGATGTTGCCTTCGGTTCAGGTCACTTCAACCTTGCGCAGGGCATCATCGGCACGGCCACCGGAATAGGCGCGTCGCTCAGCAACATGGTTGGCGGCTACGTGAGCGATCATTTCGGACATGGCATCGCGTTTCTGCAATTGGCCGCTGTCGCGTTATTGGGCTTGCTTGTGGTCTGGGCCCTCATGCCGGAAACCCGCCTCGCGGAGGGAGCGAAGCAAGGGTCGTAAGGTGAAAAACCCGATAGCTCCCGAAAGAAACTATTTTCAAAACTCGCCGTGCAGCCGCCCGGAGAATACATGCACGGGGCCGCGGTCGGCGTTGTAGGCGGGGTTCGTAACAAGCTGATAGTCGGCGGTCAGCGTGAACCATTTGTTCAGCGCATAGGCATAGTACGTTTCCAATATGCGCTCGCGGCTGTAATTGAGCTGGCCGTCGCCGATGAGAATGCCAAGGCCGCCGGCTGCGAGGAAGTCGCGATGATCCCGTGACAGACCGTTGATCGCGCCGCCGATGCCGATCACGTCGTCCGGCCGGCCCCATCGTGTGCCCTTGATCGAGGTTCCCAGCGAGAGGCTGGCGTCGATGTCGGTGAACGCCATGATCTCGGTCTTGCCGTCATTCCAGCTCCAGCGTCCGAATAGCCCGACGTCGTCAGTGACGACCTGCTCGACGCTGAAGACGTACCCGTACTTGATACGCCCGGTACGAGTCAGCGCGATATTGAGATTGAACGCGGGGTTGTTCAGCGTGTCACGATAGCTGCCCATATAGGCGCTGTTGAGCCAGCCGATGGCGCGGAGCTTGCCCGGCTGGCCCAGCAGCGAATAGCGCGTCTCCAGTTCCAGCAGATACTCGCCGCGCTGAAACAGGTTTGAATCGAAGCTGTTGGAGTTCGATTCAGAAACCATCAGAAAATAGCCGCCGCGGAGCGCCCATTGTTTCTGATTGAGTTCGGCGGTGGCGCCGTAGCTCAGGCCAACCTTGTCTGCGGAGTAGTCGAAGGCGCCCGGCGCCCACAGCGCCCAGTTCATGAAGTCCTTGCGGGTGTCCTTGGCGAAGTCGTTGCCGTCGAACACGTCGAGAACAGCGAACTTGCCGGCTTGCAGCGTCAGCCGCGAGATATCGGCCTTGTCCGACAATTGGGTTGGTCCGTTGTCCAGCTCTTCCTGCTCGCCACCGAGGCCGAAGGTCTGGCGTGCGAACAGCCGAGTGGTGTTGTAGTGCGGATAAGGAAAGTTGGACCTTTGCGCCTCGCCGTTTGTAAAACCCGCTATGCCAACAGTGTCGTTGAAGCCAAAACCCTGAAGCAGCTCGGGGTTATAATAGACTTCGCCGCCGTCCCATAGCCGCGCGTTCAGAAACAGGCTGTTGCTCCAGGTCGCCTTATATTGGGAGGCAGGCGTCAGGCTGTTGCTGCCGCTGTAGGGCGCGGCGAAAGATGGATAACCTTGGCCGAGGTAGGTGGTCTGGCCGTGAATTTCCCAGCGATCCGATTCGGGATCGGTGAGTGAGGCCGCCGAAAGGTTGGCGCTGGCCGGGTTTAGATCGAGCTTGCGGTTTAGGCCGACGCGGATCGACTGAAAATCCATGGTCGCGGTGTATTGCGCAGCCGACGGAAACTGAACGCTTGTTCCGTCGAATCGGTAGTAAAGATATTCAAGCCTTGCGCTCCAGTGCGGCGCGAAAGCGTATTCAAGCCCCGCGCCAGCGGTCCAGCCATAGCGGGCGCCCAGGGTTTTCTCCCGATCGCCCGACGGCAGATCGTTCAGATAACGCTCACCGGCAAAGGCAAAGCCGCCGGTGGTATAGGCAAGCCACGGACCCGTGGCGTAGCCGATCCGGCCGCGTGCCGATCCGATGAAGTCCCACTGGTGCGTGACGTCGGAGCGCGCTGTCGCGAGCTTTGAGACAATCGAATTTGATTCGATGTAGCTCGGAAATGAGATGTCGGCTTCGGTGCCGAGCAGTAGTCCCGAGGGGAGCCAGAGATTGTAGCCGCCCTGAACGCCGCCGATCAGCCCTCCGAAATCGTTGCGGCCAGTGACCCGTGCGGGGTCCGAGATTGTCGCGGCCGATCGGCCGCCGCCGAAACCGGCATGGGCGCCAAAATAGAGACCGGTCCAGTCGACAAGCGGCTGGGCCATGGCCTTGGCCGGTTGGCGGGATACACCGACATCGGCGGCACCGGCCGTGCCGGTCAGCGTGCCCAGCACCACGCCGGCCAGCATAAGCCGTAGCAGGACCGGCCGGACTGCATTCATTGGACCGTTTGCTCAGACCGGTAAGGCACCGTGGTGGTCATTGTCGCCCCATTCGACCGCGCCCCATTTCGACCGTAATGCGCCACAGGTCTCCTCGGGTGGCAAGGCGATGGCCGATCCGCGACCAATTTGATACCGCCATTCTGCCTTCGATCCGTCTGCGGACCAGGTCCAGTTAAAATTATTCCTGGTCATTATTGCAACTAATTTGCAATAGCAAACATCAACAAAGCATGGCGATACATCCCATCTCCTGATGACACCGGTGCGACCCAGCCCTCTAGGAGGCACTGCGATGACGTGAAGGCCGAGGTTATTATAGGCGTGAGCAAGTCACGTCGGATCGCGCGGGCCAGCTTTGAGCTGTGCCGGATCGAACCTCGCCATGTCGGCCAGCAATTCGCAGAAAGCGCGTGCGCCATGTTCGAGCAGCCGCTCGCCTTTCTTCGCGGAGGCCTGCGTCGCATCACCCACCGCGCCACTCGGGTGAAGGTCCTGCGTCTGCCAGGCAAACGGCGCGGGCCGCTGCGTGCCGAGCCAGCGATAGGTCTTCTCAATCGCGATGCTCGCGGGGCGGAAGTCGGCGATGCTGTCGCGACGGACCTCGGCGGGATAGCGCGCCAGCATGATCGAGGTTTCGACCGCGCCACCGTGAATGCCGTGGCGCAACTCCTCCGCATCAAACAGGCCATCCGGTACGCCGAAGCGTGACCATGCGGTGGTGACCGCGAGCATACGATGTCGCGCGCGCAAGTCCTGCGCCACCATCGTCATCGCGGCGCTGTTGCCGCCATGACTGGACACCATCACGATCTTTCTGATTCCGCGCCGCGCCGCCTCCTCGCCGAGCGTGGTCCAGGCCCTGAGCGCTGCCTCGCCGGTCAGCGTCTGGGTGCCCGGAAAATCCATGTGCTCAGTGGAAATGCCGACGGGCTGCACTGGCAGAAAGGTCGCGGGTGTATCCTGTGGCAGCAATTCGCGGACCTTTGCAATATAGGCGTCTGCGATCAGCACGTCGGTCGTAAGCGGCAGATGTGGCCCGTGCTGCTCGGTTGCGGCCAGGGGCAGCACCGCGATCCAGTTTGCGGCGTTCTCGGGTGCAACGCCGGGCCAATGGATGGTCAACCAGTCGAAGGGGGGCGTCCGGATCATCTCGCGCAGCGTTTCATTGAACGGGAACGCAGATTATAGCGTTTCGAGCAACGTGGACACCGTTTCGCGTGAAAACACGCGTTCAAATCCAAACCATAAAGCCTGCTTCTGTTTCTTCAGAAACCGAAAGGCTCTAAGTTGATGTGTCCGATCAAGACCGTGGGCCGACCAGCGGGCGCGCCGGTGCCGGTCGATTTCTGTCATGGGCCATAAAGATCGA
The DNA here is from genome assembly GCF_031453995.1 of Nitrobacter vulgaris. Taxonomy (NCBI): domain Bacteria; kingdom Pseudomonadati; phylum Pseudomonadota; class Alphaproteobacteria; order Hyphomicrobiales; family Nitrobacteraceae; genus Nitrobacter; species Nitrobacter vulgaris. The sequence continues at coordinate 72,807 of NZ_JAVDPZ010000006.1, forward strand.
GGAGCCGAAGGATGAGCCTTGCCGTTTCGCTGCGAACGCTAACCGCCGCAATCGTGCTTGCGCTTGGCATCATGCCATCGGCCAAGGCTGAACCGGCGCTGGACAAAGTTTCCTTTGGCACGAACTGGGTCGCCGAGGGCGAGCACGGCGGTTTCTTTCAAGCCCTGGCCGATGGCACCTACAAAAAATTCGGTCTGGACGTGACCATCGTTCCGGGTGGCCCTAATGTGAACAACCGGGTTCTCCTGATTGCCGGCAAGCTCGACTTCTTCATGACCGCGAACACCATGCAGTCGTTCGATGCGGTTGCCAATAACGTGCCCGTCGTGGCGGTCGCTGCGATGTTCCAGAAAGATCCGCAGGTCTTTCTCGCGCACCCGGAATCGAAGGTGACAAAAATCGACGATCTGAAGCCACTCACCTTGTTTGTGTCAAAGGAAGGCATCGCCAGCTATTTTCAGTGGCTCAAATCAGAACATGGATTCAGTGCGGAGAAGGTCAAACCTTATACCTTCAACGCTCAGCCCTTTCTCGCCGATAAACGAAGCGCGATGCAGGGCTACGTCACCTCAGAGCCATTTGCGGTGGAAAAGCGGGCTGGCTTCAAGCCGACCGTGATTCTGCTCGCCGACGCCGGGTTCAACCCATATTCGACGTTGATCGAAACCCGCCGCGATCTGGTCGAGAACAAACAGGATCTGGTGCAGCGCTTCGTCGACGCCTCGATCGTCGGCTGGTATACCTACCTCTACGGCGACAACGCCGCAGGCAATGCCACGATCAAGAAGCTCAATCCAGAAATGACCGACGACCTCTTGGCGTATTCCGTGGCGAGAATGAAGGAGTATGGAATCGTCGATTCGGGCGACTCCCAGCGCGATGGCATCGGCGCCATGAACGACGCGCGCTATGCGAGCTTCTTCGACATGATGGTGCGGGCCGGCGTGGTGCGCCGGGACATCGATTTCCGCAAGGCCTACACGCTGCAGTTCGTCAACAAAGGCGTCGGCCTCGATCTGCGGCCTAAAAACTTGCAGCCCGAGAAATAGCACCCGCCGCCGATGATCGAGCACGCAACAGCGTTGTCCGCAGCCGGCACAGGCCCGCGCGCGGGAGACGCGGTAAGCCTGAAGGGCGTCACGAAACGTTATGACCGCGGCGTCGCGGCGCTGGGGCCTGTCGATTTCAATGTGCGCAGAGGCGATTTCGTATCGCTGCTTGGGCCGTCCGGCTGTGGGAAATCGACCGCGCTGCGGATCATCGCCGGATTGAGCGATCCGACCTCCGGGACGGTTTGCGTTGCCGGCGGCAGGCGCTCCATCGGCTTCGTATTTCAGGAGCCGACGCTCATGCCATGGGCCAGCGTTCGCGACAACGTGGCGCTGCCGCTGAAACTGACGCATCGTCCGCGTGCCGACATCGGCAGCTGCGTCGAGGCTGCTCTGGCGCGGGTGGGCCTTGCAGAGTTCGCCGCCGCCTATCCGCGCGAACTGTCCGGCGGCATGAGGATGCGGGCATCACTCGCCCGCGCCCTCGTCACTGACCCGGACGTTCTGTTGATGGACGAACCGTTCGCGGCGCTCGACGAGATCACCCGCTTCCGCCTCAACAACGATCTGCTCGCGCTGTGGCGTGATTTGCGCAAGACCGTCATCTTCGTCACGCATTCGGTGTTTGAGTCGGTCTATCTCGCGCGCCGCGTCGTGGTGATGACGCCGCGTCCCGGCCGCATCAGCGCCGAGTACTGCATCGACACGCCCGAGCCGAGGGACGAGAACTTCAGAACTTCGGCGGAATACGGAGCGTATTGCCGTGAGGTGTCGGCTGCGTTGTCACTGGCCATGGGCAAGGGAGCGCGTCGCCGATGACGGCATCCAACCCATCGGCGCCGGCCGACAATGAGCCATCACAGAGCGCTCGGGGGACGCCGGTGGCACGCGTGCTGTTGCCGGTGATCGTGTTGGGGGCTGGCGTCCTGGTATGGCATTGGATCGTGGATACCTATGAGATTCCGCCCTATGTGCTGCCTGGCCCAGTGCTGGTGGCGGCGACGCTGGTGGAAGACTGGCCGGTCCTGTGGCACTCGCTGCTGACAACCTTACTGACCACGGTGGAGGGCTTTGCCGCCGCCGCCGCAGGCGGGATCGTGCTGGCGCTGCTGTTCAACCAATCGAAATGGCTGGAACAGGCCTTCCTGCCCTATGCGATCGTTCTGCAGGTCACGCCGGTGATCGCGATTGCGCCGCTCCTTTTGATCTACCTGCCGCAGCAGACCGCAGTCGTCGTTTGTGCCTGGATTGTCGCGTTCTTTCCGGTGCTGTCAAACACCACGCTCGGCCTGAACTCGGTCGACCGCAGTCTCGTCGGCCTGTTTCAACTCTACGGGGCATCGCGGCTGCAGACGCTGCGTTATCTCAAACTGCCGGCGGCCCTGCCGTACATTCTCGGCGGTTTACGCATTGCCGGCGGTTTGTCGTTGATCGGCGCGGTGGTTGCGGAAATCGCGGCGGGGTCGGCCGGTGCCGGGTCGGGTCTGGCCTACAGAATTGCGGAGTCCGGCTACCGGCTTAACATTCCGCGCATGTTCGCGGCGTTATTGTTGCTCTCTGTGGCTGGCATTGTCATTTATATGTTCCTTGCGACAGTGTCGCATCTGATGTTGCGGCGCTGGCACGAAAGCGCGCTCGGGAGGGAAAACTGATGGCCGCGCCTGTCTCCCTGGACAAGATCGATGGCGGCAGAACGCCAGTGTGGCGGAAGTGGAGACCTGTTCTTGTCGTTGTGGCGATGTTGATGGCCTACGGACCGGCCGCATCGGCGCAGGATGCATCCGCCTTGAAAAAAAACATGATCGGGCAGTGGGAGTTGTCCACGACCGAACGCAGCAAAACCTGCGTGGTGACGCTCAGGGGCGAGACGTCGCCGCAGGGTTTCAAGGTCGATCTTGAGCCGGGCTGTGCGGCGTCGCTACCGTTTACGAAGGACATTGCAGCCTGGACTGTCGCGGGCCTCGATATCGTGCGCTTGCAGACCGCGAGCGGAGAGCCGGTGGTCGATTTCACCGAAGTCGAGAGCGGAATTCTCGAAGGCCGGCGGGAGAATGAGGGCATTTACATCCTGCAAAATCTCGCCGAGGCCCGTTCGCTCGCCAGATCGATGGACCAGATGATTGGCGACTGGACGTTCGTCCGCGGCAACGGTAAGCCGATCTGCGGCATCACGCTGACGAACACCGAAGTCCCACCGGATAATTTCCAGGCATTCCTTAAACCCAAATGCGATGAGGCGATCGCGAACCTCAAGCCAGAGGTCTGGCGTCTCGAGCGCGGTGAAATCCTTCTGATGTCGGCGAGCGGCGAGACCTGGCACTTCCAGGCCGACGACAACGCACAGTGGCGGCTGGTTCCCGATAGCACCGATCCGCTGATTCTCATGCGGCAGTAGCCCAGCTACCGTTCGGATGGGTGGTCCGTCCGGTCGCTGTGATGCACCCCACGGTGCACGCACGGCTTGGCGTGGCGTTCTTCGCTAGATCAGCCGCAATCCTTTCAGACTGGCGTGGCCGTTCTTGCCGACAATGATGTGGTCATGCACGGAGATCCCGAGCGGTGACGAAATGTCGATAATCGATTTGGTCATTTGGATGTCGGCCTGCGATGGCGTCGGATCCCCGGAGGGATGGTTATGCACCATGATGATCGAGGTTGCGGATAGCTCGAGCGCACGCTTGACGACTTCGCGAGGATAAACCGGAGTATGATCGACGGTGCCGACCTGTTGCAACTCGTCTGCGATAAGCTGGTTGCGCTTGTCGAGGAACAGGATGCGGAACTGTTCCTTGTCGGCGAATGCCATCGACGTTCGGCAATAGTCGATCACCGCGGCCCACGACGACAGCACTGTCCGCTGCTTCAGCTGTCCTTTGGCCACACGGCTGGCACTTGCCGCGATCAGCTTGAGCTCGATGATCGCCGACTCACCAAGACCGTTGATCTCACGAAGCCGAGCGTCGGGCGCATGAACCACCTCGGCGAATGATCCGAATCTGCCAATCAGGGACTTGGCCAGTGGTTTGACGTCGCGGCGGGGCAACGCGCGAAACAACACCATTTCCAGCAGTTCGTAATCGCTGAGCGCGTCCGGCCCGGCGTCGCGGAAGCGCTCGCGCAATCGTTCGCGATGGCCGTGATAGTGCGGCGCTTCGGCAAATCCTGCGGGGTTGTCGGCGTTTGCGGGCATGGATGGAGCGAACCAGTCCTAGTGGTCCGATTCTAGCATTCGCGTCCCGTTTCAGTGAGCTTTCTTGCGAATGTTAGAATCGAAGGACCACTAGCAATATAAGTTGCTAGTGAAGTTTTGAATGCGACATTCGCGTTCGGGGTACGCCGCCAGGGGGCGCGAATGTCAAATTCACTCCACGGGTTTCCGCAACCTTGCCGTGGCTCGCGATATTTGCAACCCCAATTCGGGAATGCGAGCTGCGAAAGCGTGCGCGATCCAACGCGATCTGATTCCGGACCCGAGGTTCAGCCCCCGCAGGCCGGCTTGTCGAGTTTACCTGGCGACAGCGTGAAGATCTCAACTCCAGTCTGGGTCACGCCGACCGAATGCTCGAACTGCGCCGACAGCGAGCGATCGCGGGTTACGGCGGTCCAGCCGTCCGACAGGATTTTCACGTGCGGTTTGCCCAGGTTAATCATCGGCTCGATGGTAAAAAACATTCCGGGCCTGAGCCGTACGCCCTCGCCGGGCCGGCCGACATGGATGATGTTCGGTTCGTCGTGGAATATGCGGCCGAGTCCGTGGCCGCAGAAATCGCGGACAACGCTCATGCCTTGGGGTTCGACGAAGCTCTGGATGGCGTGACCGATGTCGCCGGTCGTCGCGCCGGGCTTGACCGCCGCGATGCCGCGCATCATCGCTTCATAGGTTATCTCGATCAGCCGTTCGGCCTTGCGTGCAATCGGACCAACCGAGTACATGCGACTGGAATCGCCGTACCAGCTATCAACGATAAAAGTTACGTCCACGTTGACGATATCGCCCTCTCTCAGGATGCGATCGCCGGGCATCCCGTGACAGACCACGTGATTGACCGACGTGCAAGTCGAGTAGCGATAGCCGCGATACATCAGCGTTGCCGGGTAGGCGCCGTGGCTGAAGGCGAATTCACGGACAAAATCATCAATTTGCGAGGTGGGGATGCCAGGCTTCACGAGATCGGCGAGTTCGTCGAGACAGCGTGCCGTCAGAGCACCGGCCTTGCGCATCCCGGCGAATCCGCTCGGGCCGTGCAGTTTAATCTGTCCGGTCTTTCGCAGGGGGGTTTCGGAGGCTTCGACGTAGCTCATCAGGTGATCTGAGTCCGGATGAAAGGAGTTGTTGCCTCCTAATCTAATGGATGGCGCTGCCAGCGCAAGCTGAAGCCTCTAATGCGGCGCTATCAGGGGTTCACTTCGGTTCGCCGCGGCCGGGCTCTTGGCCGGTCGTGGTGACGCCGTCAGGGTTCGGTGACCGAAACCGAGCAGATCAGCTCGATCATGCGGTGCTGGCGCATTGCGCGCGCTTAAGCACAAACGACGCCGATCGGCAGAAATCGATTGGCGCGCCGCGGCGGCGGCGATAAGGATGAAAATGCTAGTGTTTACCGCTGCGGACGTCTGATGGCATCTCTGGATTCGGTCAGTCTGGCCATCCTGCTCGGCGCGATTCTGGTCATGGCCGGAATTCTGTCGAGCCTGTTGGCGTTGCGGTTTGGCGCCCCCTTGCTGCTCGTCTTTCTGTTCATCGGCATGTTGGCAGGTGATTCCGGGCCTGGGGGCCTGACGTTCAGCGATGTCCAAAACACCTACCTTGTCGGGTCGGCCGCACTGGCGCTGATTCTGTTCGACGGCGGTCTGAAGACGCGGTTCCAGAGCATCCGCACGGTCCTGGCGCCCTCGATGGTGCTCGCGACTCTCGGCGTGCTGTTGACCGCGCTGGTCACGGCGCCAGTCGCCAAATATGCGCTCGATCTCAACTGGACCGAGGCGCTGCTGATCGGCGCGGTCGTCGCCTCCACTGACGCGGCCGCGGTATTCTTGTTGGTCCACGCGCAAGGGCTACGGCTGCGTCCGCGCGTCGGTGCGACGCTGGAAGCGGAGTCTGGCACCAACGATCCCTTCGCGGTGTTTCTTACGTTGATGTTGGTCGAGTTGATCTCGGTCGGCGACAGTTCGGTCTGGCATGTGGTGCTTGAGTTCCTCCGGGAGTCCATGCTTGGCGGCATTGTCGGTGTGATCGGTGGGCGGCTCGTGGTGGTGGCGCTTAACCGGGTGGCGCTTCCACAGGGGCTGCATGCGCCGTTCGTCACGACCGCAGCGCTCGTGATCTTCGGAGTGGCGCAGATATCCCATGCGTCCGGGTTTCTCGCGGTTTATCTCGCGGGAATTATCATCGGCAACCGTCCGACCCGCGCCCACAACTCCGTGGTGACGTTCCTCGACGCCGCGACCTGGCTGGCGCAGATCGTGATGTTCGTGCTGCTCGGCTTGCTGGTCTCGCCGTACCGCTTGCTGGACAGCGTCGTGCCGGCGGTGGTGGTTGCGCTCGTGCTGATGCTGGTGGCGCGGCCGCTCGCGGTGTTCCTCTGCCTCGCCCCATTTCCTTTCAATTGGCGGGAAAAGCTGTTCATCGCCTGGACCGGGCTGCGGGGCGCGGTCGCAATCTTTCTTGCCTCGATTCCGATGCTGGTCGGGCTGTCGAAGGCATATCTGTACTTCGACGTCGCATTCGTCGTGGTGATCATCTCGCTTTTGCTGCAGGGCTGGACGCTTGCTCCGGCTGCCCGGCTGCTGCATGTGGCGCTGCCGCGTGCCGACCGCGGGCCACGTCGGGTCGAACTTGATTTGCCAGGACAGCTCGAACAGCAGTTGGTCGGCTATGCAGTGCGACCAATGAGCCTGTTCCTTCGGCGCGGTCTGATTCCGTCATGGTCGAAGCCGACGCTCGTGATCCGCAATGAAAAAATTCTAACACCCGCCGAGGCCGATCCGATCACAGCGGGAGACTACCTCTATCTGCTGGCGCCGCCGGAAAAGGCCGAGGCACTCGACCGCTTTTTTGTGGACATGCAGCCGATGGCGTCACCAGACCCGCATCTGCTTGGCGATTTCCTGGTCTCGGGCGAAATCACCCTTGGCGATATCGCGCAGATCTATGGCATTTCCGTCGATCCGACCGCCGGGCAGTTAACGCTGGCGGATTACTTCGATGTTCATCTCGACCACGCACCGAAAGAGGGTGCGGTCCTGCCGCTTGACACCATCGTTCTCGTCGCACGCAATATCAGCGAAGGTCGTGTCAACGTAGTCGGACTTCGTTTACCCGAAGACGAGGAGAAGCTGCCGCCGCTGACCAGAATGGGCGCGTTCAGGCAGAAGGCGGCAAAGGCCTGGTCGTCGGTTGCAGGGACTTGACCGAAAATGCTCTCAATCAATAACTAGCGTGCATTCACATCGCAGAACCGGTACCGCAATTTTGCGGAATACGCGCTAGGCGGGCAGGACCTCGGGGCCGCCGAAGGCGGCGACGCGTCCGCGCTTCAGAATCACGACTTGCGAAGCGAGCTGGCGCAATTCATCCGGATCGTGGGTGACGTAGACCATCGGCACGCCGGTTTCGTCGCGCAGCCGGATCAGGTAGGGCAGGATCTCCGCCTTGCGATCCTCATCCAGTGCTCCCATCGGTTCGTCCATCAGCAGGAGGCGGGGCCGTGTCAGCAGCGCCCGGCCGAGCGCCACTCGCTGGCGCTCGCCGCCGGAGAGCTGGCCGGGCCGGCGATCCAGCAAATGACCGATATTGAGCATTTCGTTCAGCCGGGCTTCTTGCGCGGTGTCGCGGGTGAGGTGGTTCATCCGGCGCCCGTAGTCGAGGTTCCTGCGCACATCGAGATGCGGAAAAAGCCGCGCATCCTGGAAGACATAGCCGATGCGCCGGCGATGCACGGCGAGATGAAGCTGTTGGTCGGTATCGTCAAGCACGTCGCCGTCGACGGAGATCACGCCGCGATCCGGTGTCTGCAACCCCGCGATCATGTTGATCAGCGATGTCTTGCCTGAGCCTGATGCCCCGAAAAGGCCGGTGACGCGGCCTTCGCTCGCAAATGCGACATCGACCGAGAAACTGCCAAGCCGTTTCGACACCTCGACACCCAGCATGATCAGTTTCCGTGCAGCCGACGTGTCGCGCGCCGTGCGAACAGCTCAGAGGCGACCAGCGCCGCCATCGACAGGGCAATCGACACGACGACCAGCCGTAGCGCTGCCGTATCCCCATCCGGCGTCTGGATCAGCGAATAGATCGCCGCGGAAATGGTCTGGGTTTCACCGGGAATATTGGAGACGAATGTGATGGTCGCGCCGAATTCGCCGATCGCTTTCGCAAAGCCGAGCACCATGCCGGCCAGAATGCCCGGCAACGCCAGCGGCAGCGTCACGGTGGCGAAGACCTGCCATGTCGAAGCCCCGAGTGTGCTCGCGGCCTGTTCCAGCCGCCGGTCGACAGCTTCGATCGACAGCCGGATCGGCCGTACCAGCAGCGGGAACGACATCACGCCGCAGGCAAGCGCTGCGCCGGTCCAACGAAATGCGAAAACGATCCCGAGGTGATCGGCAAGCCATTCGCCGACCAGCCCGCGTCTGCCGAAGGTCAGAAGCAGCAGATAGCCGGTCACGACAGGAGGCAGCACCAGTGGCAAATGAATGGCGGCGTCGATAATCGATTTGCCCCAGAACTCATACCGCGCCAGCGCCCACGCCAATCCGATGCCGATCGGTGTCGCGAACAGCGTCGCGACTACCGAGACCTTGAGCGAAAGCAGGATCGCTATCCATTCGGTTGGCGAGATATCAAACATGAGGTCTCGGTAATGTGTTTGTCATAACGAGGTCGAACTAAAATTGGTTTCCAATTTTGCTTTTGGCTCAAGGACGATGCCTGGAGCGCGATCAGCAAAGTGGATTCCGGTTTTGCATACGATCGCGCTTCAAAAAATATCAGTCTGACTGCGACGAAGCATTCCTCCACCCTAACCCTCCCCCGCAAGCGGGGGAGGGAGGGCGATGGCGACATTATTCAGTTTTAGGTTGTATTCAGTTTTAGGTTGTCGGGCTGACCAGGAACGAGAAGCCGTATTTCTCGAAGATCGCCTTGGCTTCCGAACTGCGCAGGAAGGCAAGATAATCCGCTGCGTCCTTATGAGCGGTGGAGGTCGCCGCGACCGGATAGACGATCGGCGGATGCGAGTTCGTCGGGAATGTGGCGACGATCTTCACGCCGGGTTCGACCTTGGCGTCGGTTGAATAGACGATGCCGAGCACGGCTTCGTTTCGCGCCACTAGCGCCAGCGCTGCGCGAACGTTCTCCGCCATCGCCATTTTCGGTTCTACCGCGGCCCATGCGCCGAGTTTTTCCAGTGCCGCCTTGGCATATTTGCCGACGGGTACGGATTTGACATCGCCGGTCGTGATCTTGCCGTCGCCTGCGAGCTTGGCAAGATCAAAGCCCTGGTCGATGGTGACTTTGTCGATCTTCGAATCCTTCGGCGCGATCAGCACGATGCTGTTGCCGAGCAGGTCGACGCGTGTCGGCTCGTTGATGGACTTCTTGTCCTTCACGTAGTCCATCCACGTTGTATCGGCTGACATGAAAACATCGGCCGGCGCACCCTGTTCGATCTGCTTGGCAAGCGCCGAACTCGCCGCATAGCTCGCAACGATCTTTACGCCGGACTTTGCGGTGTAGGCATTGTCGACCTCGTCAAGCGCGTTCTTCATCGAGGCGGCTGCGAACACGGTCAGCGTCTTGTCCTGTGCGGCGGCGGGCGCCATGGCCGAGGGTTTGGCATCCTTGGCAGTGGCCGGCACGGCGAGGAGGGCACCGACCAGCAATGCCGAGAACAATGAATGGGTGAATATCTTCATAAGGCGCTCCAAATCGGTCCGACGCGAGTGACCGCGCAGACGATGCAAGGGATTGACATGACGATCAGTGGAAGCGCCGTTCCATGGTTTCCAGGAGGCTTACGGCCAGCCGGAAAGATCGCTTTGACGACAGTATCAGCCGCACGATGCGTACGTAAAGAGCGGTGGCCACTGGTTTTTTTTGAAAGGCGAGGTGGCTGTAGACTCTGGCTGAGCCGCTAACCTTTAGCGTTTCCAGGCACAAGAAGGCGAGCCGACTCTTTTCCGCCAACGGTCCGTGGGCGGTCATGAATTCCCCGGACCCATCCTTCGTGGCGACTGTTAGTGGCTGGCATCCGGCGCAGCGAGAACCTGACGGCAGTTCGCGGGTAGTTGTGACAACGTGATCGGGGGTTTTGGCTTCGGCGGCACCTTCGGCGGTTTCGGGTGCAGCACGGCGTCGCTGAACCAATAGGCCAGATCGTGCGCGCCGCATCCGTCTGTCGGCTCAGGCGGAGTTTGGGATTCGCACTGAGGGTTGCCCGGCGGACACTTGATGCGAATATGGAAGTGATAGTCGTGGCCGTACATGGGGCGAACCTTCGAGAGCCAACTGCGGTCGCCTTTGGCCTCGCGGCACAGCGCCTTTTTGATCGCGGCATTGACGAAAATGCGCTCGACCGCCGGCTCCCTGGCAGCGGCACGGATGACGCTGAGGTGACTCGGCGTCCAGGCGTGGGGATCGATATCCAGGCGGTCGTGGCGCACCATCATGACCGCGGACATCTCCTCGCGCTCGTTGCGCGACAAAAGCCGGTCCGGCATTGGCGTGAGCCAGACGTCGGCATCGAGTCCGATTTGGTGGCTGGCATGACCGGATAGCATCGGACCGCCGCGCGGTTGGGCCATGTCGCCGACCAGAAGCCCCGGCCAGCCGGCGTCTTTGCGCGCCTTCCCCGATAGTCGTTCAAGCAACGCCACCATAGCCGGATGCGCCCAGTTGCGGTTGCGCGACAGTCGCATCACCTGCCAGGTCGGCCCGGTGATCGGCAGCGCCTCGGCCCCGGCCATGCAGCCCCGCGCATAATAGCCGATGACGTAAGGCGCGCCGGCAGCCGGAAGCGTCTTGCGGCCGAACAGTTGTTTGGCGGCCAATGCGGGGTCTTCGGGATTGGCCAGTGGCGGCAGCGGTTTCGGGTGCAGCGTGCCTTTGTCTTGCGCGATCGCTCTGGACACCAGCGCGCCACCGCCGGAGGCGGCGAACGTGGACAGTAGAAACAGGAATAGAATCGCGCGGCCATTCATGAGAGGCGATTCTATAGCGCTTTCGAGCGATGTGGATACCCCGTTCGTGTATCGAAAACGCGTCGAACGCTGCCGAACGGCTTTGGTTGAATCCACCGGACTTCAGCTCCGCGACCGCCAAGATTCAGGTCAGTCATAGCCCCGCGCCGTAGGTGCCCCGGTTGCCATCACGGGCTGTCGATCCGGGCTCGTGGCAACGGCCGTTATCGCTTGCCAGCGGCTTTCCTGGCCGGAGAGCGCTTTGCGGCATTGCGCTTGCGGGTCGCCGCGGCCTTTTTCGCCGAGCGCGACCGATCGGCTGCGGAACGGGTGGCCGAAGCCTTGCCGCCGCGTTTGCCACCGCGCTTCGATGAGACGTTCGTGGTCTTGCGGCCGCGGCCCGAGCCGCTCTTCTTGCCGCCGCCGCTCTCCTTGTTGACGGTCGCCCACGCCCGGCGCTCGGCTTCCTCTTTCTTCACCCCGCGCTTCTCGTAGCCTTCCTCGATATGCTCGGCCTTGCGCTTCTGTTTGCCTGTATAGGCTGACTTGTCGCCGCGCGGCATGACGCCTCTCCCGGTTGCGTTTCGGTGGAATCGAAACGTCCGGCGGTTGCGAGGGTTCCTGGCAGTCGCGCTGCGGCCGTCAGAGCCTTCCGCTTCTGATGAAATCAGAAGCGGAGCTCTCAGATTCTAATCTGACGCGTTTTCTTCACGCGAACCGGTATCCACTTCGCTCGAAAACGCTATAGCCCCACCATCTTTTGGGGCTGATGTGAAGCATCAGCTATCGACCTTCAGTGCGGCGATGAAGGCTTCCTGCGGAATATCGACCTTGCCGAACTGCCGCATCTTCTTCTTGCCTTCCTTCTGCTTCTCGAGAAGTTTTCTCTTACGGCTGACATCGCCGCCGTAGCATTTCGCGGTGACGTCCTTACGCAATGCACGCACCGTCTCGCGCGCGATCACCTTGCCTCCGATTGCCGCCTGGATCGGTATCTGGAACATGTGCGGCGGGATCAGCTCTTTCATCTTCTCGACCATGGCGCGGCCGCGGCCTTCGGCGCGGGTACGATGCACCAGCATGGACAGCGCATCGACCGGCTCGGCGTTGACGAGAATCTGCATCTTCACGAGATCGGCTGGCTTGTAGTCGGTGAGGTGATAATCGAACGAGGCGTAGCCCTTGGAGACGGACTTGAGCCGGTCGTAAAAGTCGAACACGACTTCGTTGAGCGGCAGATCGTATTTCACCATCGCGCGCGCGCCGACATAGGTGAGTTCCTTCTGCACGCCACGGCGATCCTGGCAAAGCTTCAGCACGCTGCCGAGATACTCGTCGGGCGTGAGGATGGTGGCTTCGATCCACGGCTCCTCGATCTCGGCGATCTTCACCACGTCCGGCATGTCGATCGGATTGTGGATCTCGATCTCGCCGCCGTCGGTCAGTTTCATCTTGTAGATGACGCTCGGCGCGGTGGCGATCAGGTTGAGATCGAACTCCCGGGAGAGCCGTTCCTGGATGATCTCAAGATGCAACAGGCCGAGGAAGCCGCAGCGAAAGCCGAAGCCGAGCGCGGCGGAGGTTTCCATTTCAAACGAGAAGCTGGCGTCGTTGAGACGCAGCTTGCCCATCGCGGCACGCAGCGTCTCGAAATCGTCGGCGTCCACCGGGAACAGGCCGCAGAATACCACGGGAATCGCCGGCTTGAAGCCGGGCAGCATCTCCGCCACCGGTCGACGGTCGTCGGTGATGGTGTCGCCGACGCGGGTGTCTGCGACTTCCTTGATGGCGGCTGTGATAAAGCCGATCTCGCCGGGGCCGAGTTCGTCGACCTGTTGCATTTTCGGCGTGAAGAAGCCCACGCGCTCGACATCGTAAGCCGCGTTAGTGCCCATCATGCGGATGCGGCTGCCCTTCTTGAGCACGCCGTCCATGATGCGGACCAGCACGACGACGCCGAGATAGACGTCGTACCAGCTATCGACCAGGAGCGCCTTCAGCGTGGCGTCGCGGTCGCCTTTCGGCGGCGGCAGCCGGGTGACGATGGCCTCCAGGACATCGGGCACGCCAAGGCCGGTTTTGGCCGAGATCATCACCGCGTCCGAGGCGTCGATTCCAATCACGTCCTCGATCTGTTGCTTCACCTTGTCCGGCTCGGCCGCAGGCAGATCAACCTTGTTGAGGACGGGCACGATCTCGTGGTTGTTGTCGAGCGCCTGATAGACGTTGGCGAGCGTTTGCGCCTCCACACCCTGGCTCGCATCCACCACCAGTAGCGAACCTTCACAAGCAGCGAGTGAACGCGAAACCTCGTAAGCGAAGTCGACGTGTCCGGGCGTATCCATCAGGTTGAAGACATAATCCTTGCCGTCTTTGGCGCGGTATTTCAGGCGCACCGTTTGCGCCTTGATGGTAATGCCGCGCTCGCGTTCGATGTCCATCGAATCGAGCACCTGCTCCTTGCCCGCCATCTCTCGATCGGTCAGGCCGCCGGTTATCTGGATCAGGCGGTCAGCCAGCGTCGACTTGCCATGATCGATATGGGCGACGATGGAAAAGTTGCGGATGTTTGCAGTGGGGGGCGTGCCCTGCTTTTGAAGCTCGTCAGACATTACGGCAACCTCTAGAGCCTTTCCGGTTCTGATGGAATCAGAAGCGGGGCTCCTTGATTGTGATTTGATGCGTTTTCGAACCGCCGCAAACTTCGCTCGAAAAACGCTGCAATTGCTGCAGGAACTGCAAACCGGCGGCACTGGTCGTCATGGGGCGCGGGATAGCACCCGCCCGAACGGCGGGCAAGCAAGCGTCAACCTCGGGAAACGCTTTCTGACGACTGTTTTAGGGGCAAGAGCGAGAAGACGATCACTCGTCCTCGTTGAACTTATTGCCGACGAGCTCTGTGATCGCGTCGACCGCCGCTTTCGCCTCCGGACCAGTTGCCGAAACGATGATCGTCGTTCCGATTCCCGCGGACAGCATCATCAATCCCATGATCGAATTGCCTCCGACCGTCTCGCCATTGCGCGTTACGCTAATGTCGGCGTCGAAGCGTTCGACCAGATGTACGAATTTCGCGGACGCCCTCGCATGAAGGCCGCGCTTGTTGATGATCGAAATTTCGCAGGAGACCGTTCCGGCAGGAGATGCCTCGCTCACCGTCGGTGGGGGACCCGAGGAGGCTGCGTCGTCAGGCTGTCCGGTCATTTCCCGGCGAGTACCCGGCTGGCGATCGTCACGTATTTGCGTCCGGCTTCCTGCGCCGCCGCGATGGCTTCCGGCAGCGGGAGATCGTTGCGCACCTTGGCAAGTTTGACGAGCATGGGAAGGTTGATGCCTGCGAGCACCTCGACCTTGGGCCGGCTCATGCAAGAGATCGCGAGGTTTGAAGGCGTACCGCCGAACATGTCGGTGAGAATGGCAACCCCGTTGCCGCTGTCGACGCGATTGACGGCTTCGATGATATCGCCCCGGCACAGATCGGCATCGTCCTCGGCGCCGATGGTGATGGCTTCGATTTGCTTTTGCGGGCCCATCACATGTTCGAGTGCCGCCTTGAACTCATCGGCAAGGCGCCCGTGGGTCACAAGTACCAGACCAATCATTGAAAACTCCTCGCGGGTGCTTTTGGTGCACCGCACGAACAGGCCACTTTGACCATCCAGAGCTCTCACGCAAGGGGGAGTGCTAGGTTTTTCCCTGAAAAGCGGGTCCGCTCTGAAAGCCGGGATGGTTTACTCCATGGCTGTAGTAGGACTTATATGGTTACCGGATTCCCCCGGACAATCGGTGGTGGAGCGAGTGTCGCTGCAACCCGGAATAGTCGTCAGCGCAGCGATGGCTATCGGAAGTGGCGAAAAAGTAGCTGCAACCGGAATTCGGGCCAGATCGACCCCTAATATGGTGGTTCGCAGCGCTTTTGGCGGCGGCAAGCGCTCCGCGTCGGGCGCCTCGAGATCGATCACGAGGCCGACCTGCGCCTCCGCGATGAAAGCGCACCGGCGAATCCCGAACCCACGGATTTCTATCATTCCCTCAAGCTCAGGCGCGGGCCTGACGAGCAGCCCATCATGAAGCGGCGTCACGAAGAGGCGGTCATCGCCGACCAGCGTCGTTACGGGGAGCTGGCGGCTGCGGCCGGCGAGGATGAGGTCGAAGGCGAGACGAGACTTGCCGGCGCCGGAGGGGCCGCGGATCAGAACGGCGCGATCTCCTACCAGAACCGCGGAGCCATGGATCGTCGGTCCGGACGACGCGATCATGACGCGGGAAGCCGGACGATGAAACGCGCGCCGGCGATCCGGATGTCGCCGTGGGCATCAGTCGGTCCGGGGCGGTTTTCAGCCCAGATCCGTCCGCGATGCGCTTCGATGATCTGTTTCGAAATCGAAAGGCCAAGCCCGGAGTTCTGACCGAAACCCTGGTCGGGTCGGTCGGTGTAGAAGCGCTCGAACACGCGCTCCAGCGCGTCGGGGCGAATGCCGGGACCGTCGTCGTCCACGACGATCTCGATTTCGGATTTCAAGCGGCGACACACGATGCGCACACGGCCGCCGGGTTTCGAAAACGATTGAGCATTGGTCAGGAGGTTGGATATCACCTGTCCTAGTCGCAAGTCATGCCCCGGCACCGAGAAGGTGCGACTGCCTTCGAAGCGCACGTCGACACTGATGTCGCGGCCGAGCTTGGTTTCGTTCGCGACCGATATAAGCATGGTCAAAAGACGCTGGATATCGACGGGCGCCTCATCCTGCCGTTGTAGCTCGGCGTCGAGTCGGCTTGCGTCGGATATGTCGGAGATCAGTCGATCAAGCCGGCGGACATCGTGCTCGATGACTTCCAGTAGTCGGCTGCGGCTGGTGTCGGTCTTCGCGAGCGGCAGGGTCTCCACCGCGGAGCGCAGCGAGGTGAGGGGATTTTTCAGTTCATGGGAAACGTCGGCCGCGAAGGTCTCGATCGCCTCGATACGGTTGTAGAGCGCGTCGGTCATGTCGCGCAGCGCGCCGGATAGGTGACCGATTTCGTCGCGGCGGCGAGTGAAGTCGGGAATCTCGATGCGCGTCTTGATACGGCGCCGCACACGCTCCGCACTGTCTGCGAGCCGCCGTACCGGTCCGGCGATGGTGCTTGCGAGCAGCAGCGACAGCACGATCATGACGATCATGGCAACGCCGAATACTTTCAGGATTGCCAGCCGTTCCGCCATGACCATCTGGTCGATATCGTCGCCTTGCGTGGATAGCATCAGCGAGCCGAAAATGGTGGAGCGGGGGCGTTCGACCGGAACGGCGACCGAAACGATGATTTCGCCCCGATCGTTAATGCGCACCATGCTGGATTTCTCACCCTTTAACGACTGCGCAACCTCCTGATAGCCGTTGCCGTTTTCGGGACCGAGCTCACGATAGAGCGGAAGATCGCCGCGATTGAGCCAGGTGCGGATCGCGATCGTGGTGCGTTCAATGAACCCCGGCTTGACGTCGGTCGGGGGCGGCAGTTCGAAACGTATGACGTCGCCGCGGCGAAAGAGGCTGCGGCTGTCGAGAATCAATACTCCGTCGCGATCGTAGATGCGCGCCCGGGTCTTGGTCGGAGAGATCAGCCGCCGCAGCACGGGAGCGACCCGCTCAGGATTGATTGGAAAGTCCAGCCCTGAAATTTCGTCCGGTGCGCCATAGCTCTCGCCGGGCTTGAGATCGAGCAGGCGATCCGTATCGATTGTTATCGTATTGGTCTCGACCGTGGCCGAGGCGGCAATGGCGCTGGCTATGATCTCGCCCTGTACCAGCAGACTTTGCGCGCGCGCATCGATCAGGCCGGCGCGGAATTGCGAGAGATAGAGAATGCTGGCGACCAGCGCGATCAGGCCGGCGAGATTAAGCGATACGATGCGGCGGGTCAGGCTCGAAAAGCTGAGCGTGAAGAGAAACTGGCCTGCGCGCCTGAGCCAGCCAAGCGGCCGTTGCCAGGGCGGCGTCCGTTGGGCCTGATCGGCAAGACCTTCCGCCGCCAGGACTTGTGAGGTGTCCTCGGTCTCGGGATTCAAATCAGGCTGCGTTCGATCAAGCAAGGACTGAAACTGCCCGGTTGCACCAAATTCACTATTGCTGTCATTCCCGCGTAAACGCTTCGCGTTTGTCGCTGAAGATGCGGCTGGACGACGAACGTTCGCATTCACACCGAAAGCAAACCGGACATGTCATCGAACATCCGGTTCACGGGCCGCGCCCATAACGATGTTATCAGGTTTCCCTGAAGCGGTAACCCACGCCGTACAGGGTTTCGATCATTTCAAAGTCGTCGTCGACGACCTTGAACTTCTTACGCAGCCGCTTGATGTGGCTGTCGATGGTGCGGTCATCGACGTAGACCTGATCATCGTAGGCGGCGTCCATCAGCGCGTTGCGACTTTTGACGACGCCGGGGCGTGTCGCCAGCGCTTGCAAAATAAGGAACTCCGTGACGGTCAGGGTGACGGGCTCGTTCTTCCAGGTGCAGGTGTGACGCTCCGGGTCCATGCGCAGCAGGCCACGGTCGAGCGCCTTTGCGTCGCTCTCCTTGGGTACGGCGGCAGGATCTTTCGGGCAGGCTCGGCGCAAAACCGCTTTGACGCGCTCGACCAGCAACCGTTGCGAGAACGGCTTGCGGATGAAATCGTCGGCACCCATCTTGAGGCCGAACAGTTCATCAATCTCTTCGTCTTTGGAGGTGAGGAAAATAACGGGCAGGTCGGATTTCTGACGCAGTCGTCGCAGTGTCTCCATTCCGTCCATGCGCGGCATCTTGATGTCGAGGATCGCAAGGTCCGGCTGGCTGGTGCGGAAGCCGTCGAGTGCCGACGCTCCATCGGTATAAGTCATGATGCGATAGCCTTCGGCTTCGAGCGCAATCGACACCGATGTGAGAATGTTGCGGTCGTCATCGACCAAAGCAATTGTGGGCATATGCCTGCTTTCCGAAGCGGGTGGCGAGAGGCGAACAATTCGACCGTCTGCCATTGGTGTGACCTTAAGAACGCAGTCAACGAGCAATGCAAGCGAGGCTGAAGTGTGACCGAGGCTCTTTAAACGTGCGAAAGGCCCTACCGTTCCCACTCTGTTCGGTTATCAGTTTAGCCCTGAAAAGGTGGTTTTTCAAATTTGAGGATTTAAGCCATGCAGCCGACCGCCAATTTCACAGCCACAAACCTGACCCGATCCCTGCTACGCCGCAGCCGGCAAGGCGCACTTGCAACCTTAATGGCAGGTAGCGGCGACCCCTATTGCTCCCTTGTGAATGTCGCAAGCCATTACGATGGTTCACCAATTCTTTTGATTTCACGCCTTGCAGTGCATACGAAAAATCTGCTCGCCGATCCCAGGGTGTCGCTGATGCTGGACGAGCGCGCAGCCGGCGACCCTCTGGAAGGCTCGCGGATCATGGTCGCGGGAACAGCCAAGGAGGCGGATGGGGAACTCAAGGCAATCCTGCGAAGGCGTTATCTGAACGTTCACCCCTCGGCGGAATCTTTCGCGGATTTCAATGATTTTTCGTTCTTCCGGATTCGGCTAACCGGAGTTCATTTGGTGGCCGGTTTCGGACGGATTGTTGATCTCAGGCCGGAAAAGATTCTGACCAGCCTTGAGGGCGCGGACGCGTTGGTCGCGGCCGAACAAACTGCGATCGAACATATGAATGGCGATCATCGCGACGCCTTGAATCTTTATGCAACGCGGTTGCTCGGCGCGGAGACGGCCGACTGGCGCTGCACCGGCTGCGATCCCGACGGCTTGGACATGAGTGCCGACAAGCGTGATGCGTTGCGCCTTGATTTTCCGCGGCGGATCGTCACGCCCGAGGAACTTCGCGGTGTCTTGAAGGAATTGGCGGAAAAGGCCCGCGCGTCAGCATAGGCTTGATCCGAATCCTCTGGAGTAAGCCGGGATTGGCCAGATGAGTTTGGCCTTGATCGATGCCGGCTCTGGACGGCTATAATTTAGACATCGCTGCGGAAGCGCGATTGGTTATGATCGCGCCCTGCGATGCGGATTCGACGAGGAGGAATTTTCCGTGCCTGAGACAGGCGTGCGTAACGGCGCCTTCGGCGCCGAAAAGTTCGGCCTAAAAAATCTCAAGGCCGTGTACTGGAATTTTGGCGCGCCGCAGCTTTACGAGCATGCCCTACGTACAGGCGAAGCGATGCTGAATGCGGATGGCGCGTTATGCGCGGAGACCGGTATCTTCACCGGCCGAAGCCCCAAGGATAAGTTCGTGGTCCGTGATGTGACCACCGATAAAAATATATGGTGGGCAGGCAACCAGTCGATGACGTCGGGGCAATTCGGCGCGTTGTATTCCGACTTTCTTGAGCACGCCGGGAACAAGACGCTGTTCGCACAGGACCTCTATGGTGGTGCCGATCCAAATTTTCGTATCAAGACACGCGTTTTCACCGAGTTGGCCTGGCATTCGCTTTTTATTCGCACCCTATTGCGCCGGCCGGAGATATCGGAACTTACCAACTTCGTACCTGAACTGACCGTCATCGACCTGCCGAGCTTTCGCGCCGATCCCAAACGGCATGGCGTTCGCTCGGAGAATGTTGTGGCCATCGATTTCATCCGCAAGATCATTCTCATCGGCGGATCTCATTATGCCGGGGAGATGAAGAAAAGCATCTTCACCACGCTGAACTACCATCTGCCCGACAAAGGCGTGTTGCCGATGCACTGCTCGGCCAATGTCGGCCCCGGCGGTGACAGCGCGATCTTCTTCGGCCTCTCGGGAACGGGAAAGACCACGCTGTCCGCCGATCCCAAACGCACGCTGATCGGCGACGATGAGCACGGCTGGAGCAAGGACGGCATCTTCAATTTCGAGGGCGGCTGCTACGCCAAATGCATCAGGCTGTCGCAGGAGGCCGAACCCGAGATTTACGCCGCTTCGAAACGCTTCGGCGCAGTGCTTGAGAATGTCGTACACGACGAAGCCACGCGGGTACCCGATTTCAATGACGACTCGAAGACCGAGAACACCCGTTCGGCCTATCCGCTCGAATTCATTCCGAACGCGTCTTTAACAGGCTGTGCCGGCCAGCCAAAAAATCTGATCATGCTGGCCGCTGACGCCTTTGGCGTACTGCCGCCCATCGCCAGGCTGACGCCGGCGCAGGCAATGTATCATTTTCTTTCGGGTTACACCGCGAAAGTAGCGGGAACTGAGCGCGACCTCGGCAACGAGCCGCAGCCAGAATTCTCCACCTGCTTCGGCTCGCCGTTCTTGCCGCGCGATCCCAGCGTCTACGGCAACATGCTGCGCGCCTTGATCGCGAAGCACAAGGTCGATTGCTGGCTGGTGAACACCGGTTGGACCGGGGGCAAATACGGGACCGGCCGTCGCATGCCAATCAGGGTCACGCGCGCTCTGCTCGGCGCAGCGCTCGACGGCTCCTTGCGCGACGTCCAGTTTCACAATGACAAATATTTCGGGTTCGCAGTCCCAACCTCGGTACCAGGCGTCGAGCCGCATATCCTCGATCCGATCAAGACCTGGGCCGATAAGGTCGAGTTCGACAGGACCGCGCGCGCCCTGGTCGACATGTTCCGGAAGAATTTTGGTAGATTCGAGAATGACGTCGATGCTGAGGTCAAGGCCGCGGCTCCGGCTGCTAAGGAGGCGGCAGAGTAAGCCTGCACATCGATGTCTTGAAGAGCGGTTCGATGCTCGCCCATCCATTCTTCGATAGTTACGCCGCGCTACGGCATATCTAACTATCTCGGCACAGCCAAATATGAGGACGATTAAAAAATGATCGGCAGACGACGATTGCTGTGTGCGACGGGTGCGGGCCTGGCGGGGCTGGTCGTCATGGGCCGGGCTGGCCGAGTCCGGGCGGCCTCGGCATTGCATGAGAAGTTTGTCGACGAATTGAAAAGGCTGGAAAATGAAAGCGGCGGCGGGCGGCTGGGTGTCACGCTGCTCGATACCAGCACCGGCCAGCGCGTCGGCCAGCGGATGGACGAGCGGTTTCCAATGTGCAGCACCTTCAAGGTGCTAGCGGCGGGCGCCGTTCTTCAAGGGGTCGATGCCGGCAAGGAAAATCTCTCGCGGCGGATTTATTTCAGTGAGACCGATCTCGTGACCCATTCGCCGGAGACGCAGAAGCACGTCGGCCCGCACGGCATGACCGTCGCAGAACTATGCAAGGCCGCAATTACGCTCAGCGACAACACGGCGGGAAATCTGCTGCTCGCGAGCATTGGCGGCCCGCAGGGCCTGACCGCTTTTGTGCGGGGGCTGGGCGACGACATGACGCGTCTCGACCGCGCCGAGACGGCACTCAATGAAGCGCTGCCAGGCGATCCGCGCGATACCACGACGCCGAACGCGATGGCCTCCGATTTGCGGGCGTTGGTGTTGGACGGCATGCTGTCGGCGGAGTCGCGCGCTCAACTCGCGGGCTGGCTCGCCGCCAATACAACTGGCGGCAAGCGCCTGCGCGCCGGATTGCCGGCCGCGTGGCGCGTCGGCGACAAAACCGGGTCCGGCGAGCGGGGAACAGCGAATGATGTCGCTGTGATCTGGCCGCCGGATCGGGCGCCGTTTATTGTGACGGCCTATCTCACGGGCGCCACCGCCTCGGCGGATCGGCAAAACGCTGTCATCGCGGCCGTCGGACGCGCGGTCACGACCGCATTTGCATGATGTCCGCAAGACTGCCGCGCGTGTTCAGATTCTATCCGGCTCCAGCGCATTGCTCGGAGTCGGGCGGTCGGTGATCTGCTGCCCGAACAGGCTCGCGATCAATTCCACCGCGACCCGCGCGGTTCGCCCGCGTTCGTCGAGAAACGGATTGAGTTCGACGATGTCGACCGAACGGACCAGTCCGGAATCGTATAGCAGTTCCATGACGAGATGTGCCTCGCGATAGGTCGCTCCTCCCGGAACGGTCGTGCCGACGCCGGGCGCGATGCCGGGGTCCAGGACGTCGAGATCGAAGCTGACATGCAGGACGCCATTGCGCGCCCTCACTCGCTCGATGACGCGATGAATCAATACGGATACGCCGAACTCATCGATCGCGCGCATGTCAGCGACCGCGATGCGACGGTCTTGCACCAGCTTCTTCTCGAGCGGGTCAATCGAATGGATGCCGAACAGGTCCAGATGCGCTGGCGAGATGGCTGAGCGCGGCTCGTCGCCGAGCAGCCCATCAAGCCCGGGCTCGCCGCACACAAAAGCGGCGGACATGCCGTGCATGTTCGCGGTCATGGTCGTCAGTGGCGTATTGTAATCGGCGTGAGCGTCGAGCCAAAGTACGAACAGTTCGCGTCCTCTTTCATGCCAATAGCGCGCGACACCGTTAATCGAACCCATCGAGAGGCTGTGGTCGCCGCCAAGAAAGATAGGGATCGCGCCGGACTTCGTCAGATCATAAGCGCGCGGGCTGAGTGCGCGGATCCATGCCTGGATATCGCGGTAGTTGTTGGTCTTCGCGGGAATTGGGTCGGTTGCCGGCACGACCTGAGCAATGGAGATGTCGCCATGATCCAGGACATCGATGCCCAGGTTTTCCAGCACCGGCTTGATTCCCGCGGTCCGCAGTGCTGCTGGCCCCATCAAGGTGCCGCGTTGCGATGCGCCCATGTCGATGGGAATGCCGAGCAGCGCGATCCTTCGGCTACTACCTGTCATGTTCGTCATCGTACGAGCCTGCTGATTGCGGTGGTTAGCGGACGCGCGGCCTTGTCATAGTCCGCCCACGCCTTACTCTTTTTCAAGAGATATGGCGCGGTGCGGAGTGTGAAACGTTTAGGATCAAGACCGGCTTTCACCTGAGACCAGTTCAGCGGCATGGATACAGTGGCGCCGGGCCGCGCGCGCGGCGACAGCGGCGCGACAGCCGTCGATTTGGTATCGTTGCGAAGATAATCGAGGAAGATTTTTCCCTCGCGCTGCTTCTTCGACATGTTGATGAGATATTTATCGGGTGCGTCAGCGGCCATTTGTTCGCAGACGGCTTGGGCGAACATCTTAGCTTGCTTCCAGTTCAATCCGTCTTTTTGCTTGATTGCAAGCGGTGTGACGACGTGCAGCCCCTTGCCGCCGGTGGTCTTGCAGAACGTTTCGAGCCCGAGCGCCTCGAGCCGCTGCTTCATGTCCTTGGCCGCAGCGATCACGTCGGGGAATGCGATGCCCGGCGCGGGATCGAGGTCGAATACCAGCCGTCCTGGCACCGTGTATTCGTTGGGCACGCAATTCCACGGATGCAATTCGATACCGCCGATCTGCGCCACCGCCGCCAGCGCCTCGACGCGGTCGATCTGCAGATAAGGCTTTCGGTCGCCTGCCACCTTCGCTTGCGTGACCAGATCCGAGAGACCCGGCATGGCGTGGCGCTGAAAGAACGTTTCGCCATCAATGCCATCTGGTGCGCGAACAATCGAACACGGCCGTCCGCGGATGTGGCCGATCATCCAGCCGCCCACGGCTTCGATGTAGGTGGCAAGATCGAGCTTGGTGACCGGCTGCCTGTCCCCCGCATCCGGCCATAGCGCTTTATCTGGATGCGAGATCACAACGCCCATCACCGTCGAGCGATCGCGCGCCGCAGACGTGCGAGGTTGCCGCGATCTGGTCGTGTCGGTGTTCGCTGCTGGTGTGGCTCGCGCGTTGGGCTGTGTTGCGTTGAGCTTTGTCTTGTCGGGCCGTATCTTGTTGAACCGTGGGGCGGCCGCACGGGCCGGCATTTCCGCCCTGACCTCGCGCGCCGGCTTGTCCGCGCGCAGCCCTTTGAAGGCTGCTTGCCGGACCATGCCGTCATCAGTCCAACCGGCGAATTCAATTTCGGCGACTAGTTCAGGTTTCAGCCAATGAATGTTGCGACCGCCGGCCGGCGCATTCTTGCCGGTGAAAGGACTTTTCGATGCGGCCGCGGCTTTCAATGCCGGCATGATGCGTTTCACGGTATCGCGGTCGTAGCCGGTGCCGACGATGCCGGTATAGACGAGGTGGTCGCCGTTATAGACGCCCGCCATTAGCGAGCGGAACTTGCCGCCTGTTGTCTTCCACCCGCCGATTACGACCTCATGGCCGGGACGGCTCTTGGTTTTGACCCAGTTACCGCCGCGGCCGGCGCGATAGGGCGCGTCGATGCGTTTGGAGATGATGCCTTCGAGGCCGGATTCGCGCGCCGTTGCGAGCATCTGTTCGCCGTTCACGTCAAAATGCTCTACGTAGCGGATCGGTGCGCGGTCGGATCTTGCAGAGCGCCCGAGCAGCTTGCGAAGCCGGTCCTTGCGCGTCAGCAGCGGCAGCGGGCGCAGATCCTCGCCCTCGGCAAACGGAAGGTCGAAAGCAAAGTACACCAGCGCATCCGTCTTGCCTTCGGACAGCGCGGCCTGCATCGCCGAGAAATCCGGATCGCCCTTTGCGTTGAGCGCGACGATCTCGCCGTCGAGGATGGCGTCTGGCAGTTTCGCGGCCGCCTTTGCGATGACTGAAAACTTGTCGGTCCAGTCGAGGCCTTTGCGGGTTTTGAGCGTCACGGCACCGTTCTCGATCCGTATCTGGATGCGATAGCCGTCGAACTTGATTTCATGCACCCAGCCCTCCGCCGATGGCGGGCGCGTTGCCGTTTTACAAAGCTGAAGTTCGGCAAAGTTCGGTATCCCGCCCTTGATCGCGCGAGCCTTGGCAATTTGTACTCGGGCTTTCTTCAGCGCCTTCTTGCCGGTCGACGCGGGCTTTGCGCTCGGCTTTGCCGACCGTTTCGATTCCCTGGCGCGCGCCTCCGCGGCAGCGCCCTTGTTCGAATCCCAAACCGCGTCAGAGCCGGCGATCCGCCTGGTCATCATGAAAGGCTCCGGCGCCTTGCCCTGGCCTTTGGCGATCTGTTCGAGGGTCCGACCCGATGCGACCGACCGATCCTTTTCCAGCACATCCTCGCCGCCGCCCGGCTTTGCGTAGTCGTCGCGGTGCTTGATCAGCAGCCAGTTGGTGCGCTTTCCGCCGCTACGGTCATGCTTC
The DNA here is from genome assembly GCF_031453995.1 of Nitrobacter vulgaris. Classification (NCBI taxonomy): domain Bacteria; kingdom Pseudomonadati; phylum Pseudomonadota; class Alphaproteobacteria; order Hyphomicrobiales; family Nitrobacteraceae; genus Nitrobacter; species Nitrobacter vulgaris. Next base: position 98,036 of record NZ_JAVDPZ010000006.1, read on the forward strand.
ATGCGCACCAGCACCCATTCGCCTTGGAGCTTCTCGCCCATCAGCGCGAATTTAAGGTCGCCCTTCGCGAGGCCCTTCGCCGGGTCTTCGGCGTACCAGTAGCCGCGATCCCAGATTTCCACCGTGCCGCCGCCATATTGACCTTTCGGGATGGTACCTTCGAAGTCGCCGTAGTCGAGCGGGTGATCCTCCACCTCGACTGCCAGCCGCTTCTCGCCGGGGTCGAGCGAGGGACCTCGCGTCACAGCCCAGGATTTGAACACCCCCTCGTACTCAAGGCGGAGATCGTAATGTAGCCGGGTGGCATCGTGCTTCTGGATCACGAACCGCAGTTGCCTAGCGGGCACGACGCGCGCCTTGCCGCTCGGCTCGGCGGTTTTCGAAAAGTCGCGTTTCTTGCGGTAGGTGCTGAGCTTTCGGGATGGCACGGCGACGGCTCCGATCAAGGATCAAACGTCGGCAACGCCCGGTAAGCGCAAGAGTGCTGCCGGCGTCACGCCTTTTTCTTTCCGACGCCCGCACTCTTCCGCAGGGCATCCTTGAGATCAATCGGCACGCCGTGCTTCTTCAAAAGGTCGGCGAACGCCTCGTCTGCCAGATCCTGAAGGGTCGCCATGCGATCGCGGCCGAGCTGCGCCAGCGCGGTCATGGTCTCGTCGTCGAAGGCGATCAGCTTGCGCATGTCCGCGCCCGGCTATCCGGCCTTGCGCTTTGCCGCGGGTACCTTTTTTGCGGCGCGCGTCCTGGCTGGCCGTTTCGCAGTCTCGCGCTTGGGTTCCTTCGCGGCTTTCTTGCCTTCGATCGGAAACAACATTTCGCGCTGACCTTCGACCCGCTTCTTTGACCTCTTGCCCTTCGCGGGAGCGGCGGTGATTTCTGTCCGCTCAGACCTGCCGCCCTTCAGGCTCCGCCGCAAGGCGTCCATCAGGTTGATGACATTGCTTTCGGTCTTGACCTTGGCTTTTGCGATCGGGTGGCCTGCCTTCTTCTGCTCGATCAGGTCCAGCAGCGCCGCTTCATAATGATCCTTAAAGGCGGTCGGCTCGAAGCGGCCGGACTTCTGCTCGACGATATGTTTGGCGAGATCGAGCATGTCCTTGGTGATCTTCACCTCCTTGATGTCGTCGAAATAGTCCGATGCCTCGCGTACCTCGTAAGCGTAGCGCAGCAGCAGGCCGACCAACCCGTTGTCGCGCGCTTCAAGGGCAATGACGTGCTCGCGATTGGTCAGCACCACCCGAGCCAGCGCGACCTTGCCCGTCGCCTTGATGGTGTCGCGGATCACGGCATAGGCATCGTGTCCGACCTTGCCGTCCGGCACCAGATAATACGGCCTGACGATATAAAGATCGTCGATCTCTGCGCGCGGCACAAACCGGTCGATATCGATGGTGTGGGTGGACTCCAGCGCGATGTTGTCGAGCTCGTCCTTCGTCACTTCGAGATAGGTATCGGTATCGATCTTGTACCCCTTGACGATATCGTCGTTGTCGACCTCGTCGCCGGTTTCGGCATCGACCTTCTGATACTTGATGCGGTGCCCGGTCTTGCGATTGATCTGGTTGAAGCTGACCTTCTCGGACTCCGAGGTCGCCGGAAACAGGGCTACCGGGCAGGTCACGAGCGAAAGGCGTAGAAAGCCCTTCCAGTTAGCACGCGGGGCCATCGAAAACTCCATACGCAACGGGCTGAAAACTGCAGAAAGGGATTCAATATCACGAGCGGCGAAACGTTCCGAGTCGAAGGCGGCGCGTGCAGGCGTCAGCGTCGTCGTGCAGTTCTTGTTGTGTTCTTGTCAGGTCGCCGTTGGGATGATCCTAATGTGCTTCGTCCCAGTTATCAGCGGCGCGGGCGTCGACCTGCAGCGGCACCGACAGCAACACCGCCGGGAATGGCGCATCCTGCATCACATGCTGTACGACCGGCAGCGTTGCCGCGACCTCCTCGTTCGGCACTTCAAAAATCAGCTCGTCATGGACCTGCAGCAGCATCCGTGCGGACAGCCTCTTCGCCGCAAGCGCATCGTCCATCCGCGCCATGGCGCGGCGGATGATGTCGGCAGCCGACCCCTGCAGGCGCGCGTTGATCGCGGCGCGCTCGTTGAAGGCGCGATGCGACGGGTTCGGCGACTTGATGTCGGGGTAATGGCATTTGCGGCCGAACAGGGTCGTGACATAGCCGTGCTCGCGGCAGAAATCGCGGGTCGCATCCATGTAGGCGCGAATGCCGGGAAAGCGCTCGAAATACTTCTTGATATAGGCGGCTGCTTCTTCGCGGGGGATGCCGAGTTGATTGGCGAGGCCGAAAGCCGAGATGCCGTAGATGATGCCGAAGTTGATGGCCTTGGCCCGGCGGCGGATTTCGCCTGGCATTCCCCTTACGGGCACGCCGAACATTTCCGATGCGGTCATGGCGTGGATGTCGAGGCCGTCGCGGAACGCCTGCTTCAGCACCGGGATATCGGCGATTTCCGCAAGAAGCCGCAGTTCGATTTGAGAGTAATCGGCTGACACCAGCCTGTGTCCGGGGGCCGCGATGAAGGCACGGCGAATCTTTCGTCCCTCCTCGTTGCGCACCGGGATGTTCTGCAGGTTCGGCTCGTTCGACGACAGCCGCCCGGTGGTGGTGGCGGCGAGCGCATAGGTCGTGTGCACGCGCTTGGTCTGGGGATGAACGTATTCGGGCAGCGCGTCGGTATAGGTCGATTTCAGTTTGGATACCTGTCGCCAGTCAAGGATCTTGCGCGGGAAGTCGTGGCCCTGCTCGGCGAGCTCATCGAGGATTTGCGCCGAGGTCGACCACGCGCCGGTCTTGGTCTTGCTGCCCCCGGCCAGGCCCATCTTGCCGAACATGATGTCGCCGATCTGCTTCGGACTGCCGACGTTGATCGGCTCGCCGGCAAGTTGCTGGATCTCGGCTTCCAGCCGGGCCGCGGTCTGCGCGAATTCACCCGAGAGACGCGACAGCACCTGCCGGTCGATGGTGATGCCGCGCCGCTCCATCCGCGCCAGCGTCGCGACCATCGGCCGCTCGAGCGTCTCGTACACCGCATTCATGCGCTCAGCGACCAGCCGTGGCTTTAAGACCTGCCACAGCCGCATGGTGAGGTCGGCATGTTCCGCTGCGTAGGCCGTGGCGCGCTCGATCGCCACCTGATCGAAGGCAAGCTTGTTCTTGCCGCTGCCGGTCAGTTCGCCATAACTCAAAGCGGTATGCCCGAGCCAGCGTTGTGCCAGCGATTGAAGATCGTGGGAGCCCCGCCCGGCATCGAGCACGTAGGAGATAAGCTCGACGTCGTCCTGATTCTGCATGACGATGCCATGCTGCGCGAGCAGCACGGCACTGAACTTGATGTTGAGCCCGATCTTCAAGTGACCGCTGGATTCAAGGATCGGCTTCAGGATCTCCAGCGCATCGCGGACCGCGATCTGACCGGGCGCAAGACCGGCGGCAAACAGGCCGGCTCCGTCGCCGGCCTGTTTGTGGCTGAGCGGGATGTAGCATGCATCGTTAGGCGCGAGAGCCAGAGTGAAGCCCGACAATTCGGCCTGCATGGGATCAATCGTCGGTGCCAGGGCTTCGAAGGCAAAGCTGCCATTGTTATCGATGCGGGCAACCCAGTCTTTCAGCCGCTCTAGCGTGCGGATGGTTTCGTAGGTGTCGCGCTGGACCGGCAGCTTGCGCACCGCTTCAAGGCGGGCGGCGGCAAGGGCCGCAGGCGTTTTGATCTCCGCGTCGCCCTTTGCCCTGATGATCGGCGTGCTTTTCACGACGCCATCGCTGCTACCGAACAGGTCTCCGGTGACGGCGGCTACGGACGCCTTGGGCGCTGTCGAAGAGGCCCCGCTGGCGTTTTTTCTGTCCGGCTCGATCTCGGTCGCGTTAAGCTCGGAATAGTCCGCGACGCGTTTTGTCAGCGTGGTAAATTCCATCGCCTTCAGGAAGGCGATCAGCTTGCGGGCGTCGGGCTCCTGCACCGCGAGGTCGTCCAGCGGCACATCGAGCGCGACCTTGTCGTCGAGCAATACGAGTTGCCGCGAGATGCGGGCCTTTTCGGCATTCTCGATCAACGTCTCGCGCCGCTTCGGCTGCTTGATTTCGCCGGCGCGCTGTAGCAGCGTTTCGAGGTCGCCGTATTCCGTGATGAGTTGCGCGGCGGTCTTGACGCCGATGCCCGGCACGCCCGGTACATTGTCGACGCTGTCACCGGCTAAAGCCTGTACCTCGACCACCTTCTCCGGCGGCACGCCGAACTTTTCGATCACTTCAGGTATGCCGAGGCGGCGGTCCTTCATGGTGTCGTACATGGTGACGCAGTCGGTAACGAGCTGCATCAAGTCCTTGTCAGAAGATACGATGGTCGCGGTCGCGCCCCGCTCGCACGCCTGCCTCACATAGGTCGCGATCAGGTCGTCGGCTTCGAAGCCGATCTGTTCGAGGCAGGGCAGGTCGAACGCTTTCACCGCTTCGCGGATCAGCGCGAATTGCGGGATCAGGTCGTCGGGTGCAGGCGGCCGATGCGCCTTGTAGTCGGGATAGAGCTTGTTGCGGAACGTGACCTCGGACTTGTCGAAGATGATCGCGAGGTGTGTCGGCTTGTCGTCCTTCGGCATGTCGCGCAACAGCTTCCACAGCATATTGCAGAAGCCGAGCACCGCGTTGACCTGCAGCCCATCGGATTTGCGGTTCAACGGCGGCAGAGCGTGATAAGCGCGGAAGATGTAGGATGAGCCGTCGACCAGAAAGACGTGCTGTCCCTGCATATTGGTCCCAGCTTCAGCTTTCGCCGCAGGAATCGTCGCGGGGATGGCGGCTGGGATCTCGGCTGCGTCGATCGCGGCAGCGGGCTTGGCGGCGGGCTTCTTCGGCATGGCCGCAACTTAAGGAGTTTTCCCGCTGATGGCACCCCCGCGGCGTTCTCATGACCGACAAAAAGCGCAGGGGTTTCGGGCCTTGACCGGGCGACCGAGCCGGATTATTCGGCCGCCGCCTGAATCGCGGAGGCTCGTTTCTTCGGCGCGATCCAGAAGGCGTCAGGACGCTCGAACAGGAAGTTCGCCCGCGTGTTGCGGCAGGCCCACCAGATCAGCACCGCGCCGATCACGCCGGCGATGGTGACGATCAGAGAGATCAGGCCGACATCCTGGATCAGACCTGTTTTCAGCAGGATCGTGCGCGAGGCGGCCATCGGCAGGAAGAACGCGAGATAGATGACGATCGAGTGCTCGCCACAATAGCGCACGACGTTCAGCCAGCGCATTTTCGCAAGCAACGTGCCAACGGCGATGATGGCGCTGGCGCCGGCGAGACCGAGCGCGAGCGAAACGATTGGCCATTCGCTGATGCCAGTATGGACCAGGCCGCCGTTGACAACAGCCCACAGCGCAAGCGCCGCCAGCGTCAATCCCGGATAAGCGCGGGCGCGGGCCGACCATGCGAATACGTAGTTTGCGAACAGGTATCCGGAATAGATGTAGACGAAGCGAGCGGCGAATTCGTCGATAAGCGTCCAGCCGGTCGAGATGTGCGTCATCTCGAGCGCCGCCGCAGCGCCCCAGATCGCCCAAGGCGCGATCCGGCGCGTGGCCTTGATGACCACGAAGAACACCGGCAGCAGATAGATGAACCACAGCGTGCCGAACGGATCGATGAACGACATCAGATAGAGATGGACGACGCCCGGCCAGCCCACCTCGGCGGCAAAGTGGGGGGCCTTGAAGCCGAACTGGATCGCGGTCCACAGAACGTAGAAGTAGAAGAAGTGCACGACCTTGCGGTCGAGGTAGGTGCGCCAGTCGCGGTTAATGACGAGCGGCAGGAACAGGCCGGAAATCAGGAAGAAATCCGGCATCCGGAACGGTTTTGCGAATTCGACCACGAGGTGCATGAAGCCGGTCTGTCCGGCTGCGGCCTCAACGCCCAGCACCGAGTGCATCATCACCACCATGATGATGCAGATGCCCTTGGCATAGTCGACCCAGTCGACCCGTTCGGTTTTCTGCGCAGCTGTGCCGTTTCCGGTCATGGTTGTCTCTTTTCGGCGCGATGGGGCCTGTTTACAGGCGGATCGGTTGCGTTCTCCTTTCACCAATCAAATAATGTGCCGGTTTCCCGGGAAAGTGATCGGACAGAGGTATCGCCTGGCCGTTTGGCAAGTGGTGCGCTAGAGCCTTTCCGCTTCTGATGGAATCAGAAGCGGGGCTCTATCATTCTGATCTGACGCGTTTTCTCCACGCGAACCGGTTATCCACTTCGCTCGAAAACGCTATAGGACGACCTTCCCGTTACCCTACCGTACGCGCGGACCTATTCCTTGACGGAAACATTCGCCAACCCGCTTCCGATCGACGCCGTGCTCGGCGAACTTGGACGCACGCTTGCTGCGCACAACGCCGCGGTGCTGGTGGCGCCGCCGGGAGCTGGCAAGACGACGCGGGTGCCGTTGGCACTGCTCGACACGCCCTGGGTCGCCGGCAGGAAGATCGTCGTGCTGGAGCCACGCCGGATCGCGGCGCGCGCCAGCGCGGAACGAATGGCGCAGACGTTGGGCGAGCGCGTTGGCGAGACCGTGGGCTATCGCGTGCGCTTCGGCTCCAAGATCTCGCGCAGAACGCGTATCGAGGTCGTCACCGAAGGGATCTTCTCGCGGCAGATCCTCGACGATCCCGAATTGAACGGTGTTGCCGCGATCCTGTTCGACGAGTTTCATGAGCGTTCGCTCGATGCAGACCTTGGGCTCGCCCTGGCGCGTGACGTCCAGACCGGACTGCGGGAGGATTTGCGGATTCTTGTGATGTCCGCGACCATCGACGGCGCGCGGATAGCAAAACGTCTTGGCTGCGCGCCCGTGATCGAAAGCGAGGGCCGCGCCTTTCCGATTGAAACGCGATATCTTGGCCGCAAGCCCGATTCACCACTAGAGCGGCAGATGGCTGACGCGATCGCGACAGCGCTGCGCACCGATGCAGGCTCCGTGCTGGCGTTCCTGCCGGGCGCGGCCGAAATCCGGCGCACGCAAAATATGCTCGCTGAACGGGTGCACGATGCATCCATTGAGATCGTGCCGCTGTTCGGCGCGCTCGACGCCGCGGTGCAGGATCGCGCCATCGCGCCCGCGCCGAGGGGGCGTCGCAAGGTGGTGCTGGCCACATCGATCGCAGAAACCTCGCTGACCATCGAGGGCGTCCGCATCGTGGTGGATTCCGGCATGGCGAGGGTGCCGCGCTTTGAGCCTGACATCGGCCTGACGCGGCTGGAAACCATGCGTGCCTCGCGCGCCGCGGTGGACCAGCGCCGGGGCCGCGCCGGCCGCACGGAGCCTGGTGTATGTTATCGGCTATGGGACGAGCCGCAGACCGCCTCGCTGTCCGCCTATACCCAGCCCGAGATCCTCTCAGCCGATCTGTCGTCGTTGGTGCTCGATCTCGCGCAATGGGGTGTGCGCGATCCCGCCACACTGACGTTTCTCGATCCGCCGCCTGCTCCCGCGTTGAACGAGGCGCGAAGCCTGCTGCGCGAGCTTGGCGCGCTGGATGCCGATGGCCGCATCACCGACGAAGGAAAAAGTTTGCGGGCGTTGGCGCTGCCCCCTCGGCTCGCGCGCATGATCGTGGGCGCGCATCGTCTCGGCGCAGGCCGGGAGGCTGCGGACATTGCGGCGGTGCTGACCGAGCGGGGTCTGGGCGGCGACAGCGTCGATCTCGATGCGAGGCTCGATAGCTTTCGCCGCGACCGCTCGCCACGCGCCACCGGCGCGAGGCAGCTTGCGGAACGTTGGGCGTCTCAGGTAGCGGTGCCTGTTACCCCTACCGCCTCTGGTGGGGAGGGAGAAACCTTTCCTTCCAGCGGTGTGATGCTCGCTCTCGCGTTTCCCGATCGCGTGGCGCGCAATCGCGGCAACGGGTCGTTCGTGCTCGCCAACGGTCGCGGCGCGTCGGCCGATCAGGCCTCGGCGCTGGCGCGGTCGCCTTTTATCGCGGTTGCTGAACTGACCGGTACCGCCGCGAACGGCCGTATCTTGCTGGCTGCACCGATCGCGCAGGCGGAGATCGAATCGCGCTTCGCCGACCAGATCGAGACCGACGAGGAGATCTCATTCGATCGCGCGGCGATGAGTTTGCGGGCACGGCGGCGCAAGCGGCTGCATGCGATCACGCTTGCCGAAGCTCCGGTGGCGGTCGCGCCGTCGGTTACGACAGCGCGCATCCTCGCCGAAGGATTGATAGGAGCGGGTCTGGATCGCTTGCCGTGGTCGAAGCCGCTCAAGCAATGGCGCGACCGGGTCATGTTCCTGCGCGCGGCGGAAGGCGAGGAGTGGCCGGACCTGTCCGATGCCGGGCTTGTGGCCACAACCGACATGTGGCTGGCGCCCGCGCTGTTCGACAAGACCGCTTTGAAGGAATTTTCAGCCGGCGATCTGTCGGAAGCGCTGATGGCGTTGTTGCCTTGGAGTTTGCGCGCGCGGCTGGAGCGCGAGGCGCCGACCCATTTTGAGGCGCCGACTGGTACGATGCTCGCGATCGACTACGAAGCCGAGCAGGGGCCGACCATCGCCGTCAGATTGCAGGAATTGTTCGGCCTGACGACGCATCCGTCGATCGCGCAAAGCAAGGTGCCGCTGGTTCTGGAATTGCTGTCTCCGGCGCATCGCCCGGTGCAGGTGACGCGCGACCTGCCGGGCTTCTGGCGCGGCAGCTATGCCGCCGTTCGTTCTGATCTGCGCGGGCGCTATCCCCGGCATCCCTGGCCGGATGATCCGGCGAATGCGCCGCCGACACGGCGGGTTAAGCCACGCGGGACCTGAAGGGGCCGATTGACCGGGGAACTCGCACCATTGATGAGGCGTTGACGTGACGTCTCTCGCCGTGACCCACCTTGAGGCCCTTCATGGACATGATGGACATGCTTCTGCAGCCGACCTGGTCGGATATCGCGATCCGTCTCGCTCTGACAATGGTTGCGGGGGGTATCGTGGGATTTGACCGGGGCGTGCAAGGGCATGCGGCCGGATTTCGCACCACCATTCTGGTCGGTCTTGCTGCTTCGATCGCCATGATCCAGGCGAACATCCTGCTATCGACCAGCGGCAAAACGGTCGAGTCCTTTGTCCAGATTGACGTCATGCGTTTGCCGCTCGGCATTTTGACCGGCGTGGGGTTCATCGGCGCCGGCACCATCTTCAAGAAGGGTGACCTCATCGCCGGCGTCACCACCGCGGCGACGCTGTGGCTGATGACCGTGATCGGGCTCTCGCTGGGTGGAGGCCAGCTCGTGCTCGGCATGGCTGCCACCGTACTGGCCGTCATGACTCTAGGGGCGCTCAGGTGGGTCGACTATTTCATTCCCCGTGAACGCAGGGCCCGGTTGATCGTCGCGGACGATACGCAAATGCGGGCGGTCATCGAACTGCCTGTGATGACCCAAGAAGTGGGCTACCAGGCTAGTTTTGCGGAAGCCAAGCGCCGCGATGATGGATGGATCGATTGCTCATTCGACATCTCGTGGCGGCGCGCTGGGCGGTCCTCGTCGCCGACCGAACTATTGATGCTGATCCACAGGCGCTATGCGGTTGTGGCATTTGCCTTGACGACGGAAGATGGCCGCTAGCGTCTTTCAACGCTCACGTGAAAGACTCTAGCTTTTTGACCTGACGCGTTTTCGTCACGCAAACCGGTACCCACTTCGCTCGAAAACGCTATAGGTACTTCCCCGATCGGCCGCGCAGCTCCGCGCGCGTGTTAACGCTTCGCTCATCCTTTTGGCACAAATAGCAGCTTCGTCATTGCTCGTAGCCGGCTGGTGGCGGTTGCGAGATCGCCGCGTCGTCATTTGTCAGTGAGTATGCGCCATGCGTAATCTGATAATTCTTGCCGCGCTTCTGATCGGCGCCGGCGCCTATATGGCGCAACTGGCTGACGAGATGACCACGACCGCAGCCGCGCGGCCCACCACGTCGACGCAGCCGACGGCGTTCGCCGCGCTTCAGGATAATGCCCAGGCCGGCATCCGCAGCATTAGCATTGCACGCGACGGCAGGGGCCACTTCCAGACAGAAGGCCGAATCGACGGCCAGCGCATCGGCTTCATGGTCGACACCGGTGCCTCCGTCGTCGCGCTCAACGAAAGCTCGGCCGCGCGGCTCGGCGTGCGGCCCTCGCAGAACGACTACACGACGACGGTGACCACGGCCAATGGCAAGCTCAAGGCGGCGCGCACCCGGCTCGCCATGGTCGACATTGGCGGTCTCATCGTGCGCGATGTCGATGCCATGGTGCTGCCCGACGAAGCGCTGTCTGAAAATCTGCTTGGTTTATCTTTTTTGTCTAAACTCAAGCGCTTCGAATTCGCGAACGGGCGGATGATGCTGGAACAGTAATTCGGCATCGGCGTCGGGGTTGACGCGTGTCGTTTTGCCGTCGCGAATTATGCCGCAATTGCCGTTCACAGACCTGTAGCGTTTTCAAGCGAAGTGGGTACCGGTTCGCGTCAAAGAAAACGCGTTAAAATAAAAAGCTTGAGCCCGGCTTTGATGTCATCAAAGCAGGAATAGTTCTAGCTCCCGCATTCCAGCAGCAGTGGTATCGCCAGCGCTGCATTTCCTTATGTCATGTCCTTTCCTTGAGAGGCCCATCCGCATGTTTCCGAAGCCGAAACCCGTTCTGGCACCGAACACCTATGCCTATGAATCCGAGCCGATGGTGAAGGCGACCGGCTTTCGCGAATATGACGCGCGCTGGCTGTTCGGCAAGGAAATCAACTTGATGGGCATCCAGGCATTGGGCATGGGCCTTGGCACGCTGATCGGTGAACTCGGCCAGAAGAAGGAGATCGTCACCGGTCACGATTTCCGCAGCTATTCGTCCTCCATCAAGTACGCGCTGATCTCCGGCTTGTTGGCGTCGGGCTGCAAGGTTCACGATATCGGACTTTGCATGACGCCGATGGCATACTTCGCGCAGTTTGAGCTCGACGTCCCCTGCGTCGCCATGGTGACGGCCTCGCATAACGACAATGGCTGGACCGGCGTCAAGATGGGCGCCAACCGGCCACTGACGTTTGGGCCAGACGAGATGACGCGGCTCAAGGAAATCGTGCTCGGCGCGGCCTTCGCCACCAGGGCGGGCGGCTCCTATGAGTTTCACGACAGTTTCCCGGCGCGCTACATCGCTGATCTGACGAAACGGCCGAAACTGAAGCGCAAGCTGAAGGTCGTGGTGGCCTGTGGCAACGGTACCGCCGGCGCCTTCGCGCCGCAGGTGATGGAGGCGATCGGCTGCGAGGTGATCCCGCTGGATACCGAGCTTGATCACACCTTTCCGAAGTACAATCCCAATCCCGAAGACATGAAGATGCTGCACGCGATCCGCGACGCGGTGCTCGAACACAAGGCCGACGCCGGTCTCGGTTTCGACGGTGACGGAGATCGCTGCGGCGTGGTCGACAACACCGGCGAGGAGATCTTCGCCGACAAGGTCGGCGTGATGCTGGCGCGCGACATGTCGGCGATCCACAAGGATGCGCATTTCGTGGTCGATGTGAAGTCCACAGGATTGTTTGTCACTGATCCGGTATTGCAGCAGCAGGGCGCGCGGACGACCTACTGGAAAACCGGCCACTCCTACATGAAGCGGCGCACCAATGAGCTCGGCGCGCTCGCTGGTTTCGAAAAATCCGGGCACTTCTTTTTCAACGCGCCGATGGGCCGCGGTTACGACGACGGACTGATCTCGGCGATCGCTGTGTGCGAGATGCTCGATCGCGCAGCTGGCAAATCGCTGGCAGATCTGAAGGACGCCTTGCCCAAAACCTGGTCCTCGCCGACCATGTCGCCGCATTGCGCCGACGAGGCCAAGTACGGCATCGTTGACAGCGTGGTGAAGCATTTCGAGGCGGCCAAGGCCAACGGCGACAAGATCGCCGGCCAGCCGATCCGCGATCTTGTCACCGTCAACGGCATCAGGGTGACGGCGCAGGATGGAAGCTGGGGGTTGGTGCGGGCGTCATCGAACAAACCCGAGCTTGTTGTGGTGGTCGAAAGCCCGGTCTCCGAGCAGCGGATGCGCGATATGTTCGAGGTGATGGACAGCGTGCTGCGTACCCATCCCGAGGTCGGCGAATACAATCAGAAGATTTGAGGTCGTCCGTCATTGCGAGCGAAGCGAAGCAATCCAGGCGGCAAAAAAGAACTGGATTGTTTCGTCGCCAACGCTCCTCGCAATGACGTGGCAGAGCATTTCCGACGAAGGCCGTGCCGACTACACTGCGCTTGCCGCCGGCACCGGCAGTGCCGTCACCGATTTGATCTTCTCCATCGCGAATCGGGAGGTGACGTTCTTCAGCGCGACCGAACTAATCAGCTTCTTGTAAAAGAGGTCGTAGCTCGCCATGTCGGCGACCACGACGCGCAGCATGTAATCGACGTCGCCCGCCATGCGGTAGAGCTCCATCACCTCGGGCATCGCGCGGACCGCATTGGCGAAGGTTGTTAGCCACGTATCCGAGTGGTCGCCGCTTTCAACCGATACGAACACTGTTATGCCGAGCCCGATCTTGTTCTGATCGACCAGCGCCACGCGGCGCAGAATGATGTCGTCGGCTTCGAGCCGCTGGATACGCTTCCAGCAGGGCGTCGAGGACAAACCGACCCGGTCGCCGATCTCGGCTACCGACAGGGATGCGTCCTCCTGGAGCACGGTGAGAATCTTGCGGTCGATGGCGTCGAGGCGGCGACCGGATTCAATGGTCTGAAGGGCAAGATCGCTCATGGCTAGAACATTATTCCAATATTGAGGTTATTCAAGCTCATATATAGAAAAATATTCCAATGCAAGTGTCGTCAGCGGGGCTCGGCTCAGTTCGAACCGCCGTGCTCTAAAAAGGCTTCCACTTCAGCACGTTGCGGGCAGGCGAAGGCGCCGCCGAAGCGGGTGCATTTGATGGCGGCTGCGGCGGAAGCGAACCTGAGTGCGTCTTCAAGATCCTGATTCTCGGTCATGGCGAGAGTGAAAGCGCCATGGAAGACGTCTCCGGCGCCCAATGTGTCCACGGTGTGGACGGGGAAGGCGGCGGTCTGGCGGAGGCCGCCGCCATTCGGATCGAGCCACACTGTTCCTTGGGAGCCGCGCGTTCCGGCTAGGAAGGCTGGAGTGACCTTGGCGAGCTTCTGCAATGCTGCCGCGTCGTCGGCGATGTCGGCAGTGGCCTGAAGGGCTTCACTCGAGAAAATCAGATGTGAGGATGCAGTGAGCAGACCCTCGCGCATTGACATGGCGGAATCGACATCGATCACGACCGGGATGCCGCGGCGCCGCGCTTCAGCGCAAAGACCGGTGCAGAACGCCGCGCATCGACTTTCAGCAAGGATGGCGTCGCAATCGCTGAGCATTCTGTCAGCCTCGGGTAAACGCACTTTCCACAATTCGGGATCGCGGAAGGTGATGATGGTTCGCTCGCCGCCCGGATCGATTATGACGGTGGAGATCGGCGTCACCAGACCGGGCATGTGAACGATGTCCTGCATCGCGATGCCGAGCTCTGCCGCCTTGTCGAAGATGTAGCGGCTGGATGTTTCGCTGGCGTCCCCCATGGGGCCGCAAAACGCCACTCCGCCATCGAGCCGGGAAATGGCGACCGCCGCATTGAATGCGTTGCCGCCGGCGATTTCCTCGAAGCGCTTGGCGCCGATCTTCAAGCCGCGTTTCGGGAGGCCTTGCACGTGAAAGGTCAGGTCGCGCACTGGCATGCCGATACACAGGATGCGTGGCTTTTTCATCATGCGGAAATCCTTGCCAATGAGGAAGATCGGGACAAGCGGTTAAACCGGCAGGTTTTGCTCAGGTTCCGTCGGCCGGAATTCTAACAATGGTCTCGCCGAGCCCTGTCCTGCGCCTGAGAGCACCCAAGAATGCTTCGAGTTCTGCTGCCTTGTATGCGAGCGCGGGCGCCACGCCCCAGACCGGGCGGGGCCATGCAAAGTCTCCTTTGCGACGCGCGATGATATGGACGTGAAGCTGGGGCACCTGATTGCCGAGCGCGGCCACGTTGAGTTTGTCGCAACCTGTGATGTCCTTGAGTGCTTCTGACGCCTGACCGATTTCCGTCATCAAGAGTGCGCGATCGTCGCGATCAAGGTCGATGATCTCGATCGCACCAGCTCGTCTTGGCACCAGAATAAGCCAGGGATAGCTGGCATCCTTGCTGAGCAGCAGACGGCTGAGCGGCAGGTCGCTGATGGAGACCGTGTCCTCCTCCAGCTGCGGGTGAAGCGACCAGGCTTCGGACATCGTTCGCGGACACTTTTTGAGGACGGCCGATGCAAACTGGCGCGGCGATCCGCCGAGGTCAATGGTTCAGACGGCTCGTTCCGGGGTCGTCCTCGCTGCTTGCTTTCCTGGGCTTTTGGCCCCAAATAGGAATTGGGAGATTGGCGGTGGACGAGCCACTCGCCAACCGGGTCAGATCCGGAAGGAAGCAGCCCTAACGAGGTCCGGATCGGGTCGCTCGTCAGTCTCCTACCTCTTTTGGGCGAACCATGTTTTTCGGAAATTGCCAGCGCCGGATAGGCGCGGTCCGAAGGTTCGCTTCGTTGTTCCGCAAGCCGGCTTCGAGAGAGAAAATTGCGGATCGCTCAATGACCGATGCTGGCCATCCCTCAACGCTCCCCGATGACGCCGCCGGTCAAACCGGCCTCGACCTCGGCGTGATGCCATCGGAAACGAGCGCGCAGTACCGGGTGCTGGCGCGCAAGTACCGCCCCTCCAGCTTTGACGACCTCATCGGACAGGAGGCGCTGGTGCGCACGGTGTCCAATGCGTTCGAAACGGGGCGGATTCCGCAGGCCTGGATCCTGACCGGCGTGCGCGGCGTGGGAAAAACCACCACCGCGCGTATTCTTGCCCGCGCGCTGAACTACGAGCTTGCGGACGGCTCGGTGCAAGGACCGACGATTCGGATGCCGCAACTCGGCGTTCATTGTCGGGCCATTATGGAAAGCCGGCATATCGATGTGCTGGAGATGGACGCGGCCTCTCATACCGGCGTCGATGACGTCAGGCAGATCAACGACAGCGTGCGCTATGCGCCGTCGAGCGCTCGCTACAAGGTCTACATCATCGACGAAGTTCACATGCTTTCGACGGCGGCCTTCAATGCGTTCCTGAAGACGCTGGAGGAGCCGCCGGAGCACGCGAAATTCGTGTTCGCGACCACCGAGATCCGGAAGGTTCCGGTGACGGTGCTGTCGCGCTGCCAACGGTTTGATCTTCGACGTGTCGAAGCCGAGGTGCTGATGGCGCACCTCACCAATATTGCGGCGAAAGAGAACGTCGAGGTGGAGCCGGAGGCGCTCGGCATCGTGGCGAGGGCGGCCGAAGGCTCGGTGCGCGATTCCCTGTCGCTGTTCGATCAGGCCATCGCCCATGCGGCTGGCGTGGTTCGGGCCGATGCTGTACGGCAAATGCTGGGACTTGCTGACCGTACGCGGGTCATCGATCTGTTCGAGGCACTAGCGCGAGGCGACATCGCGAGCGCATTCGGCGAGTTTCGCGACCAGTACGATACCGGCGCCGATCCGGTCGTGGTGCTCAGTGATCTGGCCGAGTTCGTCAACTTCGTAACCCGCGTCAAGATTGTTCCGGCGATCGCCGACAATGTCTCATTCGGGGAAACGGAGCGTCTGCGCGCTCGCGATTTTGCCGTGAAACTGTCGATGCGCGTGTTGTCGCGGATGTGGCAGATGCTGCTGAAAGGGATCGCAGAAGTTCAGGGCGCGACGCGGCCGGCGGCCGCGGCCGAGATGGTGCTGGTGCGCATCGCCTATGTCGCGGACCTTCCGCCGCCCGATGAGGCGATCCGGCTGCTGGATCGCAATGGCGGCGAATCGCCAGTTGTCCCGAACAACGCCGCGCCGCCCAGATCGAGTTCAGGATCGGTGTCATCCGCCCGATCGTCGGCTGCGCGTTCATTGTCGCCGCGCGCCGCAGCAGAACCGGCTCGCCCGCAAGCCATCGCGCCGGTGGCCGATAGAGCGGATGCGAGTCCGGTGACAGCCATCGAAAGCTTTACCGAACTCGTGGCGCTCGCCGGCGAAAAACGCGATTTGATTATCAAGGCGGCGCTCGAGGCCGACATGCGGTTAGTCCGGATGGAGGACGGCCGGCTTGAGATCGCGCTGGAGCGCAGTGCGGCGCGCACGCTGGTGAACGATCTTTCGCGCAAGCTGGAACAGTGGACAGGCCGGCGCTGGACGGTGATCGTTTCCAACGAGCCGGGCCAGCCGACATTGCGCTCCCAGGCGTTGCTGCAAAAAAACGAACGGGAGCGCGCCGCTGAGGCCGACCCGCGCGTGCAGGATGTGCTGGCGCGTTTTCCCGGCGCCAAAGTGGTCGAGGTACGCAAGTTCGCTTTGTCGTCGCCGGATTCCGATGCCGTTCCTGACGAGCCGGCCGACGATCTCGACAGCAACGATTAGGGCCTTTCCGCTTCTGGTACCAGGAAGCGGAAAGGCTCCAGCAAGAAAAGGAACTTTTTGATGGCTGATTTTCTCGGCATGATGAAGCAGGCGGCTCAATTCCAATCCAAGATGAAGGCGATGCAGGACGAGCTCGACCACATTGAGGTCGAGGGCACGTCCGGCGGCGGTCTTGTCACTGTGCGGATGACCGCCAAGATGGATGTCAAGGGGATCTCGATCGATCCGTCTCTAATTAAGCCAGACGAACGTGAAATTCTCGAAGATCTTGTCGTGACCGCGCTTGGCGATGCGCGCCGTAAGGCGGAGGTCGCAATGCAGGAGAAGATGCAGACATTGACCGGCGGCCTTGGTCTGCCGCCCGGCCTGGGGTTCTCGTGATCGGTAGCACGATGCGAATGTTGAAATCGGACCACTCAGGTGCGCGTGAAGAAGACGCGTCAGATCAATCATAGAGCCATGTTTCTGATTCTGTCAGAAGCGAAAAAGGCGCTAGTGTCCTTCGAATCGAAATTCGCGAAGGGGCGCAGTGCACTTTGGCGAATTTCGGATTCGGAAACCCTAAGAGATGCCGACCGCCGTCACTGGACCTGAGATCGATCGTTTGATCCAGTTGCTTGCGCGGCTGCCGGGGCTTGGCCCGCGCTCGGCGCGGCGGGCGGCGCTGCATCTGATCAAGAAACGCGAGGCGTTGATGACGCCTCTGGCAGGCGCGCTGCAGGTTGCAATCGACAGGATCCGGGTCTGCGAAACCTGCGGTAACATCGACACCCGCAGCCCCTGCACGGTATGCACGGATGCCCGGCGTGATCCGTCTATCATCGTCGTGGTTGCCGATGTGGCGGATCTCTGGGCGCTGGAGCGCGCCGGCGCCACCAACGGATTCTATCACGTGCTGGGAGCGACGCTGTCACCGCTCGATGGCGTCGGTCCACAGGACCTGACGATCGATGCGCTGGTGTCGCGGGCGCATGATCCGCGTGTAGCGGAAATCGTCCTGGCGCTGAACGCGACCGTCGACGGCCAGACCACAGCGCATTACATCACCGATCTGCTTGGCGACGCCAACGTGAAGGTCACGCGGCTCGCCCACGGCGTTCCAGTGGGGGGTGAACTCGATTATCTCGATGAAGGGACGCTGTCAGCCGCGATGCGACAGCGCACGCTATTTTAGCTGGTGGTGTCGGCCCGGCGCGGGCATGGACATCATGCGCTCACCACTTGTTCTTGCGTTCGCGTAACTCGGTGAACACGTCGGCTCCGCTGGCTCCTTTCATGTGCACTCCGGCCGCCACCGCAGGATCATCGGCGCGCAGGAATACGTTGGCCTTCTTCTCCTCGCCCATCAGGGTCGGCACCGTCGGCTTGCCCTCGGCGCGCAGCCGCGTGACCTCCTCGGCGCGGGCCTTGAGAACCGGATTATTCGGCTCGATGGTCAGCGCGAATTTCACGTTTGATGCGGTGTATTCGTGGCCGCAATAGAGCCGGAAATCGTCGGGCAGCGCGCGCAGCTTCAAAAGCGAGTCCCACATCATTGGATAGGTGCCCTCGAAAACCCGGCCGCAGCCGATCGAGAACAGAGTATCGGCGGCGAAGACCACCTTCTCGTCGTCGAACACGTAACTGACGTGGTCCAGCGTGTGACCGGGCGTTTCCAGCACGCGTCCCAGCAGCGTTCCGACCTTGACGATGTCGCCCTGGCCGACTCGCAGATCGACGTTGGCGATTCCGGCGCCCCTGTCATGCGGTGCGACCACCCGGCAATTGTATTTCTGTTTCAGTTTCGTGATGCCGCCGACATGATCGCTGTGATGATGGGTGACCAGAATATCGGTCAGCATCCAGCCTTCGCGATCCAGCGCCTGGATGATCGGTTCGGCGTCCGGCGCGTCGATCGCGGCGGTCGCATCAGTTGCGGGGTCGTGAATCAGCGCGCCGAAATTATCGGTGAGGCAGGTGAACAGGCGGATATCGGCGGTCATGTCGTCTCCGTGAGTCCGAGAGGTCGACGCGAGTGTCCCGGCCGCGGAGTTCGCTCGTCGGACTTGCGGGGAAAATGACGCGAACTCCGGGAAAACCAGACTAGAACTATTACGGCTTTGAGGGGATCGAGCCGCTCGAGCTTTTGTTTTGACACGTTATCTTGATCTTGCGGGATCCGTAGACATCCTCAGGTCGATCCCGAAGACATGCTCGCTCGGAAACGCTATAGCATAGGCAATTGCGTGGCGAAACAAGCCGTTAACGGCAGTTTACGATTGCACAAATCGGCAGGGCGGGGGTGCCCGGCTTGCCGGCAACATGGTAGATGTGGACATGGCGATCGACGTCATCGACCTTCGTGATTTCTACGCGCAACGTCTCGGCATGGTGGCCCGGCGGCTGATCAATCGCGCCATTCATGCACACTGGCCGAGTTTGGAGGGGCAGTGCGTGGTCGGCCTTGGCTATCCCACTCCTTACCTCGGTCTGTTCCGCGAGGAGTGCGAGCGCTGTATCGCCTTGATGCCGGCGGCCCAGGGCGTCTTGAAATGGCCGACGGCGCGGCCGGCGCTGGCGACCCTGGTCGATGAATTTTCGTTGCCGCTGCAGGACGCGGTCGCAGACCGGATCTTGCTGGTTCATGCGCTGGAAGTGTCGGACGATCCGGAAAGTCTCCTGCGCGAGGTGTGGCGAATTCTTTCGCCGTCTGGCCGAATGATGGTGATCGTTCCCAATCGCCGGGGTATCTGGACCCGTACCGATACAACGCCGTTCGGCCACGGTCAGCCTTATTCGCGCTCGCAGATCACTCAACTGCTGCGGCAGACATGGTTCACGCCGTCCGCCTGGGGCGAGGCGCTATTCGTCCCGCCGATCAATGGCAACTGGTTCCTGCGCTCGGCCGCGGCGTGGGAGCGCATCGGCGCGGCACTGTCGCTGCCGTTTGCCGGCGTTCACATCGTTGAGGCAACCAAGCAAGTTTACCGGCCCATTGCCGCGAAACGGGAGCACAGCCGGCTGATCCCGGTGTTGCAGCCAACGCTCGCGCCGTCCTCGTGTAACGCCGAGGAGTGATATATCCGATCGTGATCCGAGTGGTTCACCCGCCCAGAACAGGTGAGGTGAATCGCTATTCGTTTCCGGGATTGAAGTCCTCGCTCGGAGCCGGCGGCTGCACCATGCCGTCCGGCCGCGGGCCATGCGGACGTCGGCGACGGCGTGGCGGGAAGCGGTCGCTGCGCTCGCCGCCCTGATGGCCGTTGCCTTCGAACCGGCCGCCATTCACCTGCGGCTGAGATCCCGTAATGAACGACGGGAGGCGATCGACGCCGCCATTGTCGGCGGGCTCCATCGCCGGCCGGGGCTGACGATATTCTCGGGGCTGCTGCTGATCGCGCTGGTAGGGCTGCGCCTCGCGCTGATGATTGTCACGCGGTTGCTGAACCGGAACGAAGCCGGGCTCCGCTCCAAAATTCGAGTAGTTTTCGCTGTCGTCGTCACCCGCTTCATCCGTGACATCGACGTCGGTTCGCGGCTGTTGCTGCGGCTGGCTTTGGCGAAACTGTTCCTGCGCTGCGGCGATCAGGCGGAAATAATGCTCCGCATGTTGATAGTAGTTTTCGGCGGCCACGGGATCGCCGGATGAGCGAGCGTCGCGGGCGAGTTGGACGTATTTTTCGGCGACGTGAGAGGCGGTGCCGCGGATCTTGATGTCGGGGCCGTTGGATTCGAAAACCCGTGTCATCGGGTTCTGGCCGCGCCGGTTGTTATTGTTATTATTGTTATTATTGTTCCGGTTACGCATCCGCTTGTTGTTATTCTGACCGTTTCTCATGTCCCGCCTTCAGTTATCAGCCTTGAAGTTCCAGCTTTGAAGTTTTCGCTTGGGTATTTGGGTATTGCCCTATCGTTTTGGTGCGATTTCCCGCCCCTCGACGCGGCCTACGCAAAGCGCGTATCGGCCGCCACTCATCTCCATAGCAAAGACGCGTTCCCGGGTCGCCGGCAGGCGCATGGCGCCAGCACGGCCAGATCATTCAGCCAGAGACTTCAAACTCAGGTTTTCTCGCGTGAGTGTTCAAGCGCAGTATTCAGGCTTTCGTTCGCTTCGCGGTCGCAAGCGGCGCAGCTCTCGGCCATCGCGCTCGATATGACCTGCCTTTAGGAACCGTTCACTCGGGCCGGTTTTCGTCCGAAAACTCTAAGGCTCACCAGCAGCAAAGCTGCGGGGCCAACCCGGGACCGATGATTGTGCATGAAACGTAATCGCTCCCGAGGGATATTCCAAGTGGTTTTTTATGGCTCAATCGGGCTTTCTAAGGGCAATCTTGCGGGCCACGATGGCGCGGCCGATACCCGCGAGATCAACCCTTGCCGATTCCATGACCGCCAACCCCGCCGCGGTCGCCAGCCGGCTGACGGCGCTGTCCTGACCTTGCCCGATCTCCAACACCAGGAGGCCGTCGGTCGCCAGCAGCGACACCGCCTGCGGCGCGATCCGGCGATAGGCATCAAGCCCGTCGCGGCCGCCGTCCAGTGCGAGATGCGGATCGTGGTCGCGTACCTCTGGCGACAGCATCGCGATGTCGGCCGACGGGATGTAGGGCGGGTTCGAGACAATCAGGTCGAATGGGCCTGACAGACCATCTCCATAATCGCTGACCAGGAATTGCGCGCGCGTCGTGAGGCCGACGCCTTGCGCATTGGTTCTGGCCGTGTCGAGTGCCGCGGCGCTCAGGTCGGTCCCGACGCCGGTGGCAGCCGGCAGTTCGGTCAGCAATGCGAGCAGGATCGCACCGCTGCCGGTGCCAAGGTCCGCGATGCGGAGCGCAGCTTGGATCCGGCCTTCAGCGCGGAGAACGTCAAGCGCGGCCTCGACCACGGTTTCAGTGTCGGCCCGAGGTACCAGCGTGTCCGCCGACAACTTCAGCGGCAGGCCCCAGAACTCTTTCTTTCCAAGAATGCGCGCCACGGGCTCGCCCGCAAGCCGGCGTTGTGCAAAAGCATCGAGGCGCGCCGCGTCATCCTCGTTGAGTCTCCGCAAGCCTTGCGCGATCAGTCCAGTAAGATCGAGGCCCAGCACTTCGCCGGTGAGTGTGCGGGCTTCGAGCGCGGCACTGTCGATCCCCGCGGCCGCCAAGCGTGCCGTCAGCATCCGCCGCGCGGACTCTATCGTCTCAGTGGCAAACGAAGCGGTCATGTGATCGCTTTTTCCCTCTCCCGCCAGGGAAGACGGAAAGAAAGACGCCGCGTCGCGATAGGGGAATGTTCACCGGCCACCTTCGGCTGCCAGCTGCGCGGCCTGATGCTCTGTGGTCAACGCATCGATCAATTCGTGCAGCGCGTCGCCGGCGATCACCTGCGGCAGCTTGTAAAGTGTCAGGTTGATGCGGTGGTCCGTGACGCGGCCTTGCGGAAAATTGTAGGTGCGGATGCGCTCGGAACGATCGCCCGATCCAACCTGATCCTTGCGGTCGGCCGAGCGCGCGGCATTGATGCGCTGCCGCTCGGCGTCGTAGATGCGGGAACGCAGGATATTCATCGCCGACGCGCGGTTCTTGTGCTGTGAGCGGCTGTCCTGCATGTTGACGACGATGCCAGTCGGGATGTGGGTGATGCGGATCGCCGATTCCGTCTTGTTGACGTGTTGGCCGCCTGCGCCCTGCGCGCGCATGGTTTCGATTCGCAGATCATCGGGCTTGATCTCCACATCGACCTCTTCGGCTTCGGGCAGCACCGCCACCGTGGCCGCTGAGGTATGGACACGTCCCTGCGCTTCGGTATCCGGCACGCGCTGCACACGATGCACGCCGGATTCAAATTTCATCTTGGCGTAGGCGCCGCGTCCCTGCACCTGAGCGACGATCTCCTTGTAGCCGCCCATGGTGCCCTCGCTTGCGGAGATCACCTCCACCTTCCATCCCAGCAGGGCTGCAAAGCGCTCGTACATTCGAAACAAATCGCCAGCGAACAATGAGGCCTCGTCGCCGCCGGTGCCAGCCCGGACTTCGAGCATGACGTTGCGTTCGTCCATCGCGTCCTTTGGCAGCAGTGCTACTCGGATACTCTGCATAAGTTCGTTGTTGCGCGCCTCCAGCGCGGGGCGCTCGGCCTCCGCCATCGCACGCATCTCAGCGTCCGTGGCGGGATCGGCGATCATCGCGTCGATTCCTGCAATCTCGGTCGTGACAGCGCGCCAGTTCCTGACGGCATCCACGATGGGATTGAGTTCCGCCAATTCGCGCGTCATCTGGACGTATCTGTCAGCACTGACCTGGCTCAGCAGCTCGTTTTCGAGCGCGGCGTGGCGAACCAGCAGGAGGTCGAGTTTGGCTTCGGGCAGCATTGTCAGAAGTGGCCTCTTTCCCCCTTCCCTTGCGGGAGAGGATGACGCGGACCACGTCCGTGCCGGGTGAGAAAGCTTTCGTACGTGACAGGCAAATTCGCTTTTCCCGCCCTCGCTTCACCATGGCCGATCCAAAGCATCGGTGTGTTCTGTGACGGCGGCCATTGGCCGCCCATGCACGCTCTTCCGCGAGGGGGGAGGGAAAACGACGTCCCGGTTCGGGAGACGATCACCGAAAAAAAGGTCACAGCGACAGCCCCTCGGCGTCGGCGAAGTTCTTGAGCTTGTCGCGGATCGAAATGCTGCCGGAGGGCGCTTCGAGCAGCGGCATGATGGCCGCCTCCGCCTTTTTGGTATCGAGATCGAGTATCATGGCCTTGACGGGACCGTGTGCAGTGGCCGAGAGCGAGAGCGAGCGATAGCCGAGCGCGATCAGAGCCAGCGCGCCCAGCGGTTGCGATGCCATTTCCCCGCATAGCGAAGCGGTTTTCCCCGCGGCCCGGGCCTTGACCACGATGTCGTGCAGCGCACGCAGGATCGGGGAGGAGAGCGTGTCGAAGCGGTTCGACACCTTGCTGTTTCCGCGATCGACTGCAAACATGAATTGAAACAGGTCGTTCGATCCAACGGAGACGAAATCGGCTTTCGCAAGCAATTCGTCAAGCTGGTACAACAGCGCGGGGACTTCGACCATGGTGCCGACATCCACCCGTTCCGGCAGCGTGTGGCCATGCTGGCGAAGATAGGTAAGTTCGCGTTCGACGATGGCTTTGGCCTGATCGAATTCGGCGACTTCCGAGATCATCGGGAACATGATGCGCAACGCGCGACCGCCTCCGGCGCGGAGCAGCGCGCGAATTTGGCCGCGCAGCAGGCCGGGACGATCGAGCCCGAGCCTGATCGCGCGCCAGCCTAGCGCAGGATTTTCCTCAACTGCGGCTTCCATATAGGGAAGCGCCTTGTCGCCGCCAATGTCGAGGGTGCGGAACGTCACCGGCTTGTCGCCGGCAGCGTCCAGCACCGTGCGGTACAGGGCAAGCTGCTCGCTTGCGCGCGGCAGGCTTTGTCCGATCATGAATTGGAGTTCGGTCCGGAACAGTCCGATGCCAGAACAATTGGTGTCCTCGATATGCGGAAGGTCGATCACGAGGCCCGCATTGATCATGAGATCGATCGGTTCGCCGTCCTTGGTGACGCAGGGTTTGTCGCGCAGGGCGATGTACTGCGCCTGCCGCCGGGCGCGAAAACGCACGCGCTCCGCATAGGCCGACTCGATTTCCGCCGATGGCCGCAGGTAAATCGAACCAGAGGTGCCGTCGACGATGATGGCGTCGCCGGGATCGGCGATTCCGACCGCGTTCGGCACCTCGCCGACGGCGGGGATGCCCAGCGCGCGCGCGACGATGGCAACGTGTGAGGTCGCCGTGCCTTCCTCTAACACCAGTCCGCGCAGCCGCTTGCGGTCATAATCCAGCAGGGCCGCCGGTCCCATGGCGCGCGCGATCAGGATCGCGTTATCGGGGAGCTGCTCGCGGGAAGGCGCGTGATCTTGCCCGACCAGCTGTCGCATCAAGCGGTGGCCGAGATCCTCGAGGTCATGAAGGCGATCACGCAGATAAGGGTCGGTCGAGCGCAACATTCGCGCGCGGGTGTCCGATTGCACACGCTCAACAGCGGCCTCCGCCGTCAAGCCGGTTGCAACCGCCTCCTGCAGCCTGTGCGACCAGCCATGGTCGTTGGCGAACATCCGGTAAGCCTCAAGCACCTCGCGATGCTCGCCGCCGTCAGCAACGTCGCCGCGCTCCAGCAGGTGGTCGAGATCGGCGCGCAGCTTGGAGAGCGCCGTATCCAGCCGCCGGATCTCCTTTGGCACATCGTCGGCAATGTAGTTGGTGATGACGACGCGCGGTTCGTGCAGCACAACATGGCCCAGCGCGATGCCATCGGACAGGATCGCGCCAACCTGGTGGATCGTGTGGCGGGTGGCAGGCTCAAGGCCGGGCTGCGCGAGGGCAGCCAGTTCGCCGGAAGCGATCATCTCGGCGAGCACCATCGCCGTAGTCTGAAGCGCTTCGACCTCTTCCTCGACATAAGTGCGCTTGGCGCGATTCTGCACAACAAGCACGCCAAGCGTGTTGCCCGAGCGCAGGATCGGCACGCCGAGGAACGAATTGTAGATTTCTTCGCCGGTTTCAGGGTGGAACGAGAATGCCGGATGACTGCGTGCGTCCGACAGGTTCAGTGGCGTCGCTTCGCTTGCGACCAGGCCGACGAGGCCTTCGTGCGCGGTCAGAACGGTGCGATGCACGGCATCGCGATTGAGGCCTTCAGTCGCATAGAGTTCCAACGTGTTATCGACGCGCAGCACATAGGTCGAGCATACTTCCGCCACCATATTGGCGGCGATCAGCACCACGACCTTGTCGAGACGCTCTTGCGCGCTGACCCGCTCCGCCATGACCTCGCGGAGCCGTCTCAACAAGACGCGGGGGCCGCTCGACGCGCTCCGCATATCCCGGTCCCTTCCCCTGCGAGCCAGTTTTTGGATTAGCCTAAAAAAACGACATTCCGCGTCAGAAGCGCAGCGCGATTGTCTGAAGTCGTTGCCCCAGCCGCAACGGCCATGTCATTCGCCGTATAGCCAATCGACGTCCATTTTGCCAAGCAAAACGCCTGCCGTTGAGGAGCACAAGGTCTGAAAAACGGCAACGGCGTTCGCGCTACAATGGGCTTCGCTGGGGCCGCGCCGCGCCGGCTCAGCCGAGGACGATGGAGGTGACTGCAAGCGCGCGTCTCAGGTCTGATCGAGCCCGTAGAGCGTATGCAGGGTCCGTACCGCGAGTTCGGTATAGGCGGTATCGATCAGCAACGAGAACTTGATCTCCGAGGTCGTGATGGCGCGGATATTGATACCCTTGTCGGACAGCGCCTTGAACGCCTGCGCCGCGACGCCGGCATGGCTACGCATGCCGGACCCGATTACCGAGATCTTCGCGACGTCGGTGGCGCTGTCGAGGCGCGCATAACCGATCTTGTCCCTGGCGCCGGTGATGGTCTCCTTGGCGCGGGCATAGTCGGAGGCAGGCACCGTGAACGTCAGGTCGGTGGTCTTGCCATCCTCTGAGACGTTCTGGACGATCATGTCGACGTTGATATTGGCATCGGCAAGCGGGACAAAGATCGAGGCGGCGACGCCCGGCTTGTCCTCGATCTGGCGGACCGAGATCTGGGCCTCGTCCTTGGAGAAGGCTATCCCGGTAACGACGTGGCTTTCCATGATTTCCTCCTCGCCGCAGATCAGCGTACCCGGCGGCGTGCCATGGGGATCGATGTCCTCCGGCTTGTCGAAACTGGAGCGGACGAAAATCGGCATGTTCTGGGTCATGCCGAGTTCCACGGAACGAACCTGAAGCACCTTGGCGCCCTGCGATGCCAGTTCCAGCATGTCCTCGAACGCGATCCTGTCGAGCCGGCGCGCTTTCGGGACCACCCGTGGATCGGTGGTATAGACGCCGTCGACATCGGTGTAGATGTCGCAGCGGTCGGCGCGGATGGCAGCGGCGATCGCCACCGCCGAGGTATCGGAGCCACCGCGGCCAAGCGTGGTGATCCGGCCGGTCTGCGGGCTGATTCCCTGAAAACCGGCGATCACGGCAACCTCTTTGCGCTCCGTGAAACGGTTGACCAGTTCACTGCCGTCGATTTCAAGAATGCGGGCCGAGGCGTGGGCGTCGCTGGTCTGAATCGGGATCTGCCATCCCTGCCATGAGCGTGCCTGAATGCCGAGCGCCTGTAGCGCGATCGCCAAAAGCCCCGAGGTGATCTGCTCGCCGGATGCCACCACGGCGTCGTATTCGCGCGCGTCGTGCATCGACGAAGCGTCCCTGCACCATGCCACCAGCTCGTTGGTCTTGCCCGACATCGCCGACACCACCACCGCGACGTCGTGGCCGGCATCGACCTCGCGTTTGACATGCCGCGCGACGTTGCGGATACGGTCGAGATTGGCGACGGAGGTGCCGCCAAATTTCATCACAAGCCGGCTCAT
The DNA here is from genome assembly GCF_031453995.1 of Nitrobacter vulgaris. Classification (NCBI taxonomy): domain Bacteria; kingdom Pseudomonadati; phylum Pseudomonadota; class Alphaproteobacteria; order Hyphomicrobiales; family Nitrobacteraceae; genus Nitrobacter; species Nitrobacter vulgaris. The sequence continues at coordinate 124,880 of NZ_JAVDPZ010000006.1, forward strand.
GACGGGTGTGCGTTCCTAAGGCTCTCTACAAGAAGGCTCTGGATACAAGCCAACTCGATGAAGTGCGAAAAGCGGGGGCGCACGGGCGAGAAGGCGCGTATACATAACGGCGCGGATGCGGGCAGGCAACCCGGCTTTCGGTCGTCCTGCGGCGGCCGGACGCTCCAGGGAACGGCGTGAAGCAGGCCGGCAGGATGCCATATCAACGATTCTGCAACCGGACGAGACGATGTTGTATTCGAACAATGTGCACTGCACAGCCCGCCGGACCATGAAGACCGAGGTGACCCATTTGCAGGTTTTGCACGAAACCCTATGTGGGGTCGACGACTGGGCTGAGAGGGTCAGAACCATCGCCGCCGCGGCCGGCGTTCCGCAATCCCATCACGTCGCCCAAGGAGCCGCCCGGCAATGACGATGCAAGCCGACCCTTCCGCCAATTCTTCAGCCGCATCCGAAACGACCGTCGATCGCGCCGAGATCGAGAAGTTCTCAAAACTGTCGCAGGAGTGGTGGGATCCCACCGGCAAGATGGCGCCGCTGCACAGGATCAACCCGCTGCGGCTCCAGTTCATCCGCGACGCCGCCTGCCGCAAGTTCGAGCGCAGCGTCCGCAGCCTGAACTGTCTGGCGGACCTGCGGCTGCTTGATATCGGCTGCGGCGCGGGCCTTCTATGCGAGCCGTTCACGCGGCTCGGCGCGCAGGTGATTGGGGTCGATCCCTCCGCGTCCAATATCTCGGCGGCGAAGCTCCACGCCGAGAAAGCCCATCTGTCGATCGATTATCGCTGCACGACCGTGGAAGACATGGACGTACGAGAGCGCTTTGACATCATCCTCGCGATGGAGGTGGTGGAGCACGTCGCTAACGTCGGGCTGTTTCTGGATCGCTGCGCCGCGATGCTGAAGCCGGGCGGCATCATGGTGGCCTCTACCCTCAATCGTAACTGGAAGAGTTTTGCTCTGGGCATTGTCGCGGCCGAATATGTGCTGCGCTGGCTGCCGCGCGGTACTCATCAGTGGGACAAGTTCGTTACTCCGGACGAACTTGCGCGCCACCTCGAGCGCAACGGGCTCGGCATCACCGAGCAGTCCGGCGTGGTGTACAGCCCGTTCGCGGACAAGTGGAGCCTGTCGTCCGACATGGACGTCAACTATATGGTGGTGGCGGAGGCGGTGGGGTGACGGGGTTCGCGGCCTGACTACATGGTCGTCCCTGCGGACGCAGGGACCCATACGGCGAGGATACTCGTCTCCGATATCTCGGGCAGCCACCTTTAATAACAGACAGGTCTGGGATTATGGGTCCCTGCGTCCGCAGGGACGACGAAGATAGGCTACAGGCGCGCCGGGCTCAGCATGTATCACGTCTATATCCTTGCCAGCCGTCGCCATGGAACGCTTTATATCGGCGTGACCAATTCGCTGCTGGCGAGATTGGCGCAGCATCGCAGCGGGAAGGGGTCCGAATTCGTCCAGAAATACAAAGTCTACCGCCTCGTTTATGTTGAAAGCTACGACCGGCCCGACGAGGCCATTGCGCGCGAAAAGCAATTGAAGCGCTGGAAACGGGACTGGAAAATCGAATTGATCGAGCGCGATAATCTGGAATGGTGCGATCTGGGTGATTTGCTCGATTGAACAGCTTGAGTCGCGTACAAACCCTCAACGAGTCGTCCCTGCGCACGCAGGGACCCATACGGCGAGGACTTTACCTCTTGGACACCAGGGTCCTTTGCTCCAGGTGGGGCAGGGGCTAAAGGTCCCTTGAGTTCGCAGGGACGACCTGGAAGTCATCCTCCATGTTCACCGTCGCCTCGCTCTGGATACCCTTCACCGTCACGGCAGCGTTCGGACAGGTCGCGCGTAACGCGATGCAGCGGTCGCTGACCAGTCCGCTCGGCACGTGGGGCGCGACTAACATCCGCTTCCTGTTCGGCTTTCCGTTCTCGCTGATCTTTTTCGCCATGGTGATCGGGTTCACCGGGGACCCGGTCCCATGGCCCGTCGTCGCCTTCTGGCTATGGCTGTTGCTCGGCGCGCTCACCCAGATCGTCGGCACCGGCTTGATGCTGCTTGCGATGAACGGCAACTCGTTCGTGGTGACGATCGCGTACCTCAAGACCGAAGCGATCCAGACCGCGATCTTTGGGTTTGTGTTTCTCGGCGATCATCTCACCTTGTTAAAGGTGGTCGCGATTCTGATCGCCACCGTGGGCGTCGTTATCACCGCGCTCCGTCCCGGCGGCGCCAAGGGCTTCGCCGACCTCAAGCCGACGGCGTTGGGGCTGGTCGCAGCCGCCTGCTTCGCCCTGTCCGCGGTCGGCTTTCGCGGCGCCATCATCGCCGTGCCGGGCGTGTCGTTCGTCACCGCGGCGTCCTACACGCTGGTGTTCGGGCTATTCGTGCAGACGGCGGTGCTGACGGCGTATCTGTTGTTGCGCGCGCCCGACGTACCGAAAAGAATTCTCGGCCTGTGGCGGCCATCGCTGTTCGCGGGTTTTTTGGGCGCGTTCGCCTCGCAATTCTGGTTCCTGGCGTTCGCGCTCACCGCCGCCGCCAACGTTCGGACGTTGGCGCTGGTCGAGGTGCTGTTCGCGCAGGCGGTGTCATATTATTCGTTCAAGCAGCCGCTTGCGTTACATGAGTTCGGCGGCATCGTGCTGATTGTGATCGGCGTTGGGCTGTTGGTCGCGGTATAATTAGCGTTTGACGGCGATAATGACGGCGCCGGCTGCGATCAGGGCGATTCCAATCCAGCCATTAGGCGAGGGGCGCTCGCCAAGAAAGACGACGCCGAACAAGGCAACCAGTACGACGCTCAGCTTGTCAATCGGCGCGACCAGTGTGGCCGGACCGAGCTTGAGCGCGCGAAAATAGCAGAGCCACGACGCACCGGTGGCCAGTCCCGATAGTACGAGAAAAATCCAGCTCCGGGTCGGGATTGGGCCGGGGTGGCTGAACTGCCCCGTCGCCGACAGGATCAGGCCGAGACTGACAAGGACAACAATGGTGCGGAGGAAAGTGGCGAGATCGGAATTGATGCCTTCGACGCCGACCTTGGCAAAGATGGCGGTCAGTGCCGCGAATGCCGCCGACAGCAGTGCCCAGAACAGCCAGGAGGGAAGCGTGAGCGTCATCGCCCGTTAGTTCCGGTTGTCCCGCAGCACCGGCAGCGACCCGACCTCGACGCCTTCCTCGATCAGCGATCTCGCTTCCTCGGGCGAGGCCTCGCCGTAGATCGGGCGATGCTCGATATCGCCGTAATGCATTTTGCGAGCTTCGCTCGGAAACCGCGCGCCGACATTGTCGGCGTTCTTGACGAGATGATCATGCAATTGTTTGAGCTCGGCACGCAGCTCGCGCCCCTCGGCCATTGTTGCCGATGTGGATGAGTCCGCAGGTGCCGCCGATCCGCGCTTTTTGGTGCCGGCGATCCTCGGCGCCATGATCGCCTTCTCGACCTTGGCAGAGCCGCAGATCGCGCAGGTCACAAGCTTGCGCTTGACCTGTGAATCATAGGCCGACGAGCTCTGAAACCAGCTTTCGAAGGTATGGCCACCGTCGCAACGCAGGTTGTAGCGGATCATGCCGAACCTCCTCGCTCGGGAGGCTCGTCTATCGTAAATGCGGGAGCGGCTGCGAGTCTCGGCGAGCGGCGCTTGGAGCCGGCGATCCTTGGCGCCATGATCGCCTTCTCGACATTCGCCGAGCCGCAGAGCGCGCAGGTCACAAGCTTGCGTTTGACCTGCGCGTCGTAGGACGAAGAGCTCTGAAACCAGCTCTCGAAAGTGTGGCCCCGCTCGCAGCGCAGGGTGTAGCGGATCATGCAGAGCCTCGCACAAGATGCAGATGGTCGCTTGCCGACTTATGGTCGACGAGGGAAAAGCGCCGCCCATGCTGTAATGAGGGTACGGCCTTGCGCGCGGTCGCGACGTTGGCCGGATCGATCGTAGCCAACACGATGCCGGGTTCGGTGCCGCTCGCTTCGGCCAACACTGTGCCCCACGGATCGACGATCAGCGAATGGCCGAACGTTTCGCGGTTGTTGTCGTGCATTCCCCCTTGGGCGGCGGCAAACACGAAGGAACCGTTCTCGATCGCGCGAGCGCGCAGCAGGGTGTGCCAATGCGCCTCGCCGGTCTTCCTGGTGAAGGCCGCTGGCACCGTGAGGAACGACGCGCCGGCTTCGGCCAGCGCGCGATACAGCGCAGGAAAACGGACGTCGTAGCAGATCGTCATGCCCAGCCTGCCCCAGGGCAGGTCCGTTATCACGGCAGTCTCGCCCGGCTGATAGTTGGCCGACTCCCGATAGCTTTCGCCGCCTCCGAGGTCGATGTCGAACATGTGAATCTTGTCATAGCGCGCGAGGATGTCGCCGGACGGTCCGATCAGAAACGAGCGGTTGACGGCTTTCTCAGCCGTGAGCCGCAATGCGAGCGAGCCGACGTTGAGGTAAATTTTCAATTCGCGCGCAAGATCGCGATAACCGCGAAGCGAGCGGTCGTCGTCCTCGGTCCGAAGATGCTCAAAGAGTGCGACGCGATCGGCCTGCATGATGTTGCTGGCTTCGGGGGTCTGCACGAAGTCAGCACCCTGTGCCGCCGCCTCGCGAATCAGCCTTGAACCCTGATCGAAATTCGGCTCGGGAAAAAGACCGCTTCGCATCTGGATCATTGCGGCGACGAACGTGGGCTTGGTGTTCATGTCCTTGCCTTTCGCCCGCGAAAACAGAACAAGGCTCCGGGGTCAAAGCTCAATTATATGGGGGCTTTCATGGTGTCGACAACCCGCGCGAATACCAGCACATCGACCTGTGCGGCCTTCGCGCGCAGCAGGACGCGTGCGCAGGCATCCACTGTGGCGCCAGACGTCAGAACGTCGTCGATCAGGATGACGCGGCGGCCCTGGATCTGGCTGGTGCGTTCCGCCGCAACTTTGAACGCCCCCTGCACATTGCGGGCGCGGTCATTTCGCGACAATCCAACCTGTTGCCGGGTCGGGCGGGTGCGCCGCAGCGCGTCCGACGCGACCGGAATTCCGGATTGTCGGGCGATGACGCGCGCCAGCGCGCCCGATTGGTTGTAGCGCCGGCTCCAGCCGCGTCGCCAGTGCAGCGGCACCGGGATCAGAACGTCGGCGCCGTCGAGCAATTCCGAGCCCGCGCGAGCCATCCAGCGGCCCATCGCTGGCGCGAGATCGGTGCGGTCCTGATACTTCAGTGCATGAACCAGGACCTTGGCGACGTCGTCATAGCGTACAGCAGCGCGGGCGCGCTGATAGGCCGGGGGATTGGCAATCGCCTCCATCGACAGCATGCCGGAACCCGGATCATAAACAAAGGGCGTGCCGAGGCGAGGACAATAAGGACGTTCGATGAACGACAATTGCGTCCAGCAATCCGCACAGACGCCGACGCCAGCCACCGGTTCGCGGCAGGCGACACAGAGCGTTGGCAGCGCGATGTCCAGCGCCGAGCGCGCCGCATGGGACATGACGTCGCGACACGCGCGCCATGCGCCGCGCAGCGGATTGGCTCGCTGCGGCGAAACCAGGTTGTCCGTTGTGGTATCCATAGCGGAAGGCTATTCCTCGAGGTGGCGGTACTCAAGCCAGACAAAGAAGGTCCTTTGCAATCGCGTTACGGCGGATTGCCAGCGACGGGATGATCGGCGTACCAAGCCGCATGGCTCCGAACCAATCATCGCCGCCTGTTTTGTTCGATCGCACCCTGCTGGGCGTGCGGCAGAGACGCGCGGCCGAAGTGGGAGCGGTGCCGTTTTTGCTCGATCGCGTCGCGGAGGATATGGCGGAGCGGCTGAATGCCGTGTTGCGCGACTTTCAACACGCGGCGGATATCGGCACGCCGGGCGATCAGGTGCGCGGCGCGCTCGCGGCTCGTCTCAGAGAGCTTGCCCGCGTCGATCTCCCGATTGACGAGAGCGAAGCCGTGCGGTTGGCGCCGGACTCTCTCGATCTTGCCGTCTCCGGACTTGCCTTCCAATTTGTCAATGATCTTCCGGGCCTGCTGGTGCAGATCCGCCGTGCCCTGAAGCCGGACGGCTTTCTGCTGGCAGCCACCATCGGCGGTGAGACGCTCACCGAGCTGCGTCAGGCGTTCGCGATAGCCGAGGCGGAGCTTGAGGGTGGCATCTCGCCGCGCGTCGCGCCATTCGCCGACCTTCGCGATGTCGGCGCGCTGCTGCAACGCGCGGGCTTCGCACTGCCGGTGACGGACGTCGACCGCGTCATGGTGCGCTATAACGATGCTTTTGCGCTGATGCATGATCTGCGCCGCATGGGCGCGACCAATATCATGACCGAACGGCGGCGGACGCCTTTGCGCCGCGCGACGCTGTTGCGGATGGCGCAAATCTATCATGAACGCTTCGCTGATCCCGACGGCCGCATTCGCGCCACCTTCGATATCGTCTGGCTCTCGGGATGGGCGCCGCATGAGAGCCAGCAGAAGCCGTTGCAGCCCGGTTCGGCGAAAGCGAGCCTGGAGCAAGCGGTAAAGGGGCGTGGCAAGACTTGAAAAATAGTGTCCCGGGCGCGATGCGGCATTCCCGATGCCGCTCCGCAGAACCGGGACTTCCGAAACGTATTCCGTACATGAGTCTCGACTCTACACAGCACCGTTTCGCGCTGCGCCACGCCCGGGGCGCGAACTCACATCAACAGATCAACCAGCGGCGGAATAAGAGGTATATCCGCGGGCGGCATCGGGTAGTCGCGAAGCTTATTGGCCCGAACCCACTTCAGCGCCTGCCCCTCTTTTGAGGTCACCGTGCCTTCCCAGCGCCGGCAGATGTAGAGCGGCATCAAGAGATGGAAGCTCTCGTAAGCGTGGCTCGCGAAGGTCAGCGGCGCCAGGCACCCCTCCTGCGTGACGATGCCGAGCTCCTCGCGCAGCTCACGAATCAGCGCCTCTTCGGGGCGTTCTCCAGGCTCGAACTTGCCGCCGGGAAATTCCCACAGGCCGGCAAGCTGCTTGCCTTCCGGTCGCTGCGCGATCAGCACCCGGTTGTCGGCGTCGATCAGGGCGCAGGCGACGACGAGAGTGAGTTTCACGACCTGTAATCGCCGTTGATCGCGACATACTCCTTGGTGAGGTCGCAGGTTAGCACGCGGTCGCGGCCCTTGCCGAGACCTAGCGTCGTCTTGATCTGAATCTTGTCGTTCTTCATGGCTTTCGAGACGTCCGCCTCGTCGTAAGACGGGTCCCGCGCGCCGCTTTTGGCGACACGAATGCCGTTGAAATAGATCGACAGCTTGTCGCGGTCGGCCGGCTCTCCAGCCTTGCCCACCGCCATCACCACGCGGCCCCAGTTGGCGTCCTCGCCGGCGATCGCGGTCTTCACCAGAGGCGAGTTGGCGATCGACTTGGCGATCCTGCGCGCCGATGCCTTCGACGTTGCGCCTTCGACGATGACCTCGACCAGCTTGCGCGCGCCTTCGCCGTCGCGCGCCACCTGTTCGGCGAGATCGGCCAGCACGCCGTGAAATGCTTTCGCGAACGCTTTCAGGCGCGGATCGCTGGCGCGGGTAATTTTCGGCGCGCCGCGGGCGCTTGCGGCGCCGGTCGCGAACGCCAGAAGCGTATCGGAGGTGGAGGTGTCGCTGTCGATGGTGACGGCGTTGAAAGTGTTCTCGACACCGCTTTTCAACAGCGATTGCAATGCTGTCGCCGTTATCGGCGCATCGGTAAAGACGAAGGAGAGCATGGTCGCCATGTCGGGTGCGATCATGCCAGCGCCCTTGGCGATGCCGTTGATGGTGACGGTCGCCTTGCCGAGCTTCACCCTGGCGGTTGCAACCTTGGGGAAAGTGTCGGTGGTCATGATGGCGCGCGCCGCGTCCATCCAGCGATCCGGTGTCGCGTCGCGCGCCAATGTCTCCAGCACGCCGTTGAATTTTGTGGCGTCGAGCGGCTCGCCGATCACGCCGGTCGAGGCGAGATAGATGTCGCTTGCCTTGCAGCCGACGGCTTTGGCGGCGACGTCGGCGGTCAGTTTGGTAGCCTGGCGGCCGGTTTTGCCGGTGAAGGCGTTGGCGTTGCCCGAATTCACCACCAAGGCCCGCGCGCGCCCACCCTTCAACCGCGTGCGGCACCACTCGACCGGCGCCGACGGGCATTTGGATTTGGTGAACACCCCGGCCACCGTCGTGCCCTTGTCCAGCAGCGCCAGCAGTACATCGGTGCGGCCCTTGTAGCGGATGCCGGCAGCGGCGGTCGCGAAGCGTACGCCCGCGATTTCGGGCATATCGGGGACATCGGTCGGGGCGAGGGGAGAAATGCCGGTGGACATGTGTGAGGCCTGTCGACAGCAAATTTCGTCGTCATGGCCGGATTTATTCCGGCCATCCACGTCTTTCTTGCGCTCAGCGGATTCCAAAGACGTGGATGGCCGGGACGAGCCCGACCATGACGATTGTCAATACTATCGGTTTCAACGACGCGACAGCGAATTTTACTTCTTCGCTGGCGTTTTGCCGTCCGCGGGTTTGGCAGAGCTGGCCTTGTCCCCGCTTGCATTCGCGGGGTGGGCTGGCTTGTCCATACGCTCGACCTTGGCGGCCTCGCGCAGCTTGGCGACGTATTCTGCCTGCGCCTTTCGTGTCACAAACTGCTCGACTTGCGGCTTTACCTCATCGAAGTCGGGGGCCTTGCGGGCGCGCTTTTCCTCGACCTTGATGATGTGCCAGCCGAACTGGGTTTTGATCGGGTCGGAAATCTTGCCGGGCTCCAGCGCGAAGGCGACCTTTGAAAATTCCGGTACCATCTGCTCCTTGGTAAAGAAGCCGAGGTCGCCGCCGTCGGAGGCGCCGGGATCCTTGGATTCTTTCTTGGCGAGTTCGACGAAGTCTGCGCCCTTCTTCAACTCGTCCTCGATCTTCTTGGCCTCGTCCTCTGTCTGCACCAGGATGTGGCGCGCATGAACCTCCTGTTCGCTGGTGATCTGCTTGGAGGCATCCGCATAGACCGTCTTCATGGCATCGTCGGTGATCGCCGCTTTAGCTTGGGATGCCAGCAGTCGGTCCATCAGCAGGCGGTCGCGGGCGAAGGCGAGCCGTTTTTTGAACTCCTCGCTGTTTTCAATTTTCTTTTCTTCTGCGGCCTTGGCGATGATCTTCATGTCGATAAGGAAAGACAGCACATTCTCCTGCTTCGCCGCCGGATCCATCTGCGCGAGGCTCGGACCCAGTTCCTCCGTGGCAAGATTAACGTCGCTCTGGTGGATCTCGGCGCCGTTAACTTTTGCCAGCACGGGATCCGCATCGGCGTGGAGCGGCGTGCCGACGAACAAGACCGCGGCCAGGCAGCCGCCGAGAGCGGACGACGCCAGGCGAACGCGCAGACTATATTTTGTTGCGGGCAATGAGATGGTCATGGGATCCTTGATCTCCAGGAGGAGGATGTGGGCGGACACTCGCTCAATCGTGGGTTCTTGGCAATGCGAAAACTCTGTCAAAATCATGAACTCCCAGACCGGCGGACGCTGCCGCTTTTGTCGCAAACGCTTCGGATCGGTGCTCCGGCCACCGTTGACAACCCACGGGGCCGGCCATATTTCTGCCGGACGGTCGACGGCAAAGGCGGGTTCTGGCTGTGCTTTTGCGATTGAACCCCGGGTCACCGAATCTCAACCCATATGCGGACGCTCGGCTTTCGGGACTTACGGCCCTGATGCGTCACGATGAGTTGAGTTGATAGGCGGCTTGTGCGGTGGTTGCGAGGTTCGCTGTGCAGAACCAAGGCGAACTTTCGGGTTCGGACACTATAGCGTTCTCGAGCGGGATGACCGGTCGCGTGAAGCAAACTCGTTGCCGCTTCTGATCCATCAGAAGCGGAGGGTTCAGGAGACTACCCACATGGCTGCAACGGCGAACCGCGAAGACAGGAATTTGGGATGATTGGCGCGTTTGCCCGCAAGTTTTTCGGTTCCGCCAACGATCGGCGGGTCAAGGGATATCAATCCCGCCTCAAAGCCATCAACGCCTTGGAGCCCGAAATCGCCGCGCTGTCCGATGAGGCGGTGCGGGCGCGCACCGCCGAATTCAAGCAGCAGCTTGCGAGCGGCAAAACCCTCGATGACATTCTGGTTCCCGCCTTCGCCACAGTGCGCGAGGCAGCCAAGCGAACCCTCGGCCAGCGGCATTTCGACGTGCAGTTGATCGGCGGCATGGTGCTGCACGAGGGCGATATCGCCGAGATGAAGACCGGCGAAGGCAAGACGCTGGTCGCCACGCTTGCCGTTTATCTCAACGCGCTCGCCGGCAATGGCGTTCACGTCGTCACCGTCAACGATTATCTCGCACGCCGCGACGCCGGCTGGATGTCGCAGATCTACTCCTTCCTCGGCCTCACCACCGGCGTGATCGTGCACGGCCTCGACGACGTCGAGCGCAAGGTAGCCTATGCCTGCGACATCACCTACGGCACCAACAACGAGTATGGCTTCGACTATCTGCGCGACAATATGAAGTACCGGCTGGAGGATATGGTCCAGCGTGAGCACTTCTTCGCTATCGTCGACGAGGTTGACTCGATTCTGATCGACGAAGCGCGGACGCCGCTGATCATTTCCGGCCCGCTCGACGACCGCTCCGAATTTTACAACACCATCGACACCTTCATGCCGAATCTCGAGAAGGTGACAGACTACGAGGTCGACGAGAAGCAGCGCTCGGTGGCGCTCACCGAAGCCGGCATGGAGAAGATCGAGACGCTGCTGCGCGAGGCCGGCCAGCTCAAAGGCGACTCGCTTTACGATGTCGAGAACGTCTCCGTCGTCCACCACATCAACCAGGCGCTGCGCGCGCATTCGCTGTTCACCCGCGACAAGGACTACATTGTCCGCGACGGCGAGGTCGTCATCATCGATGAATTCACTGGCCGCATGATGCCGGGCCGCCGCTATTCGGAAGGCTTGCATCAGGCGCTGGAAGCGAAAGAGCATCAGCCGGTGCAGCCGGAGAACCAGACGCTCGCCTCCATCACCTTCCAGAACTACTTCCGGATGTACAAGAAGCTCGCGGGCATGACCGGCACGGCGTCGACGGAAGCCGACGAACTGGCCGACATCTACAAGCTCGAAGTCGTCGAGATACCGACGAACCTGCCGATTGCGCGTCTTGACGAGGACGACGAAGTCTACCGCACCCAGAACGAGAAATACGCCGCGATCCTGGCCGAGGTTGAGCGCGCCAATGCGCGGATGCAGCCCGTGCTGGTCGGAACCGCCTCGATTGAGAAATCCGAGGTTCTCGCCGATTATCTGAAGAAGCATGGTTACAAGCAGATCGACTTCAGCGATCCGAAATCGATGCGGAAGCTGTACGCTGCGGCTCGCGCCGGCAAACCGGCAAAGCTGTTCGCGGTGCTGAACGCCCGCTTCCATGAGCAGGAAGCTTATATCGTCGCCGAAGCCGGCGTGCCCGGCGCGATCACCATCGCGACCAACATGGCCGGTCGCGGCACCGATATCAAACTCGGCGGCTCGCTGGAGATGCGCGCTCAAGTCGAGACGGCCGACATCTCAGACGAAGCTGAAAGAGAAGCGAAAATAGGGGAAGTCAAGGCCGATATCGAGCGCTTCCGTGAAATGGTGCTTAAGGCGGAGGAGATCGTCGAGATTGAGCCGGCCAAGGGTTCAAAGCCGGCCAAGACCGTGACCCGCCCCGGCGGGCTCTACATCATCGGTTCGGAACGCCACGAGTCGCGGCGCATCGACAACCAGTTGCGCGGCCGTTCCGGCCGCCAGGGCGATCCTGGCCGTTCGAAATTCTTCCTGTCGCTGGACGATGACCTGATGCGGATCTTCGGGTCGGATCGGCTCGACACCATGCTGCAGCGGCTTGGCCTCAAGGAAGGCGAGGCCATCACCCACCCTTGGATCAATAAGGCGCTGGAGAAAGCACAGCAGAAGGTCGAGGCGCGCAACTTCGACATCCGCAAGAATTTGCTGAAGTACGACGACGTGCAGAACGACCAGCGCAAGGTGATCTTCGAACAGCGTGTCGATCTGATGCAGAACGAAAGCGTCGCCGAAACCGTCGTCGACATGCGCCATGCGTTCGTCGAGGACCTCGTCACAAAGCATGTGCCGGAGAACCAGTACCCTGAGCAGTGGGATGTCGCCGGCCTGAAAGAAGAGCTGAACCGCGTGCTCGATATCGAGTTGCCGGTGGATGAATGGGCCGCAGAAGAAGGCATTGCCGGCGAGGAGTTGCTGTCGCGTATCGAAAGCCGTGTCGACGAGCATATGGCGGCCAAGGTCGGGCAGTGGGGCCCTGACGTCATGCGCTACGTCGAGAAGACCATCCTGCTGCAGACCCTGGACCATCTCTGGCGCGAACACCTGGTGATGCTGGATCATCTGCGTCAGGTCATCGGCCTGCGCGGCTATGGCCAGCGCGATCCGCTACAGGAATACAAGTCGGAAGCCTTTTCCCTGTTCGAAAGCTTGATTGCCAATCTGCGCGAGGCGGTGACGGGGCAGTTGATGCGCGTCGAGATCGTGCCGCCCGAGGAGGAACAGCCGGCGCTGCCTGTGATGGAAGCCCATAAGTTCGATCCGAATACCGGTGAGGACGAGATGGCGTTTGCGCAAAGCAGTTTTGCCGGGGCCTCGCTGGCGCCGGCAGCGCATGCGGACCGTTCCAGCCGCGATCCGAATAATCCGGCGAGCTGGGGCAAGGTCGGTCGCAATGAGGACTGTCCTTGCGGTTCAGGCAAGAAATACAAGCATTGCCACGGCCGCTACGCCTGAAGCCCTCCCGACGCGGCTGTCATCCCAGCCGGCGAGAGACCTCGAGCGTTTCGAGCGAAGTGGATACCGGTTCGCGTGAAGAACGCGTCAGTTTTAAATTATAGAGCTACGCTTTTGATTCTGTCAGAAGCAGAAAAGCTCTTGAGGCCTTCGTCGCCGCGCTCGGAATAACGCCCGTCCGACAGGTCTGGATATTACCGGGAGACCGAGAAGCGGCTATCGAACGAGTTCGATGACGCCACCGGTGCTGCGCTCGGAATCGAAGCCGTCGCGGGGGCGTCGACTGCGGGCTTGAGCGGGGGCCGCGCGGTTGCGACGTGTTCTGGCTTAGCTCCCTTTTTAGCCGTCCTCTCTGCCGTTTTGGGTGCTGTGTGCTTCTCCACGGCCGGGCTAAGCGGAACGCTGCGCGCCGGAGTTGCCGTCTTTGGCTTGGCCGAAGCAGACTCTTTGGGTTTGGCCGAAGCCGAAACAGGTTCCTTGGTTGTGGCGGTCGTGTCGGCGTCTCCGAAACCTATCTTGCGGGCAAGATTGGTGAAGATGCTGTTCGGCTTGGAGGGGGCTAGCAAAGATGACGACGGCCTTGTCGCGTCGGCCTCCGGTTCGTAGGAGGTCGCGACTGTTGCTGCGGCCGAATTGCGTGGCGGGTTGACGGTCGGTGGAATGGTGCCAGGCGCCGGCGAAAACGCCGTGGTCTTCAGGCCGGGTTCCACGGGATCTGAAAGCCCCGTCTGACCCTCGGGCAGCTTGGCGGCGAACACCCGGTTCATGCCGCCGTCGATTCCGGTGTTGAGCTTGGCGACCGGCGATCCCTTCGAGATCAGGTTGGCTATTTCGGTATTGTCGCGCTGCTGCTTCTCGCGCACCGCGCTTGCGATGTCGTCAGGCACCGCATAGGCCGGACACTTCGCTGAGGCGTTGAACTCAAGCGGCCTGACGGAGCCGGTCGGGGGCGCCGGATCAAACACGTACTTATGCTCGCAGAATGCGACCTTCGGCTCTTGATGCGTGGCCTCGAAATGATCGTTGCCTTCCTTGATCATTTTCCAGAACGGCATGTTCGGGTTGTTGCGATGCTTCGCAAAGTTTACGGGCGTCATGCGGAACGGATAGGCCTGGAACTGGAAGGCGCGCTGACCGCCGAAGAATGACTCCCGTCCGATTGCGTAGATTTCGGCGATCTGCTCGTCGGTCATGGCGTAGCAGCCGCGCGAGGAACAGTCGCCATGCACCATCAATTCGGAACCAGTATGACCCAGCGACTTGTCGTAGGCGTTGGGATAGCCGGTGTTGAACGAGAGGTAGTAGGCGGAGCGCGGATTCATCTGCGCCGGCGAGATGCTGTAGAATCCTTCCGGAGCCTGACGATCCCCCTCGCGTGTCTTCGGGCCGAGATCGCCGGACCAGCGGCAGATCGGGTAGGTCTTGAGTAAGGCGAACTTGCCGGACCGGTCCTGCTTCCAAACCTCGAGTTCGGCCTCCTGCTTGAATAGCCGGATCAGGATCGGCGATTGCAGTTCCATGTCCTTCGCGGTCATGGCGGTGACAACCTTGGGCGGCACCGGCTGGTTGGCCTTGGCGTTGCTCGCGAGTGAGGCGTCGTCGGTGTTGCAGCCGGCCAGAAGCGCACCGCCCGTCAGCACGGCAAAGGTCACGATCGCGCGAGCAGCCGAGCGATTGATCAAAGCAAAGCTCCGCAAAGGACGGGCAAGCTGCACCCCAAATTCATGGCATCGTGCCCCAAGCCATTGAATAAAATATTATCCTTAAGCCTCCGAGCCCGCAAGCCAAGTGGAACCGAACAAGATGAACTACGACTTCGAGTGGTGAATGGAGACTAAATATTCCGGACGGGGCTGAATTAGGGCGGCTCAGCGGCTTCAGGAACCAAAGTCATGGGATTTGCCGGGAGCCGAACCCGGTCACGACAATTGAAACGAGGCACAGATTCGTGTCGCCGAAACGTGGGTAAAGCGCTGGTACTCAGCCCAGTTTACGCCCGATTTCGAGGAATTTCTGGCGGCGCTGCTTGCGAAGCGAGTCGCGGTCGAGAGTACGCAGATCGTTCAACGCATCGGCGATAGCGTCTCCGGCAAGCGCGACAGTGGCGGCGGGATCGCGGTGTGCGCCGCCCCGCGGCTCCTTGAGGATGGTGTCGATCACGCCGAACCGCAGCAGATCCTGCGCGGTGATTTTCATGTTGGTCGCTGCTTCCTGTGCCTTGCTTCCGTCGCGCCAGAGGATAGACGACGCGGCTTCCGGCGAGATCACGCTATAGATCGCATGTTCCAGCATCAAAACGCGGTTTGCGGTGGCGATCGCGATGGCGCCGCCGGAGCCGCCCTCGCCGATGATCACGGCGATATTGGCGACGCCGAGCGACAGGCATGCGTCGGTCGAGCGCGCGATTGCCTCGGCCTGACCGCGTTCCTCGGCGCCGATGCCGGGATAAGCTCCGGCGGAATCGACCAGCGACAGCACGGGAATATCGAAACGGTCGGCCATATCCATCAGCCGGACCGCCTTGCGGTAGCCTTCCGGACGCGCCATCCCGAAATTGTGCTTCAGCCGGCTTTCGGTGGTTGCGCCCTTCTCCTGTCCGATGACGCAGATGCTTTCGCCTCGGAAGCGGCCGAAGCCGCCGATAAGCGCCTCGTCCTCGCCGAACTTGCGGTCGCCGGCCAGCGGCGTGAACTCGGTAATCAGCCCTTTGACGAAATCAGAGAAGTGCGGACGCTGCGGGTGCCGTGCCACCTGGGTTTTCTGCCAGGGAGTCAGGTTGGCGTAGAGATCTTTCAGAGCCTGCGCGGCCTTCTCCTCGATACTGGAAATCTCCTCGCTGATGTCGCTGCCGGAGGCGGCGAGCGCACGGAGTTCGTCGATCTTGGAATCGAGTTCGGCGACGGGTTTTTCGAAATCGAGGTAGCTACGCATGGGATCGGGCATTCCAGCAGTATAGAGACGAAGCGCGGGGAGGCGAAATCTATCGATCGAATAGATAAAAGTCTTTTTGTTCAAATATTTAGAAAGCGGGTGAGGTTGGGGGCCCGATGGCTGGTTAGGTACAGTTGGGCGCGAGCGCTCTTTCGCGGCTGATGGGCGTTAAGTCAAGGGTGAAGCGGAATACTTGAAGTCAGGGTCGGGTCGCGATGGTTTCGATGGCGTCTGCGCATGAGCGCCGGTCAGGCCTCCGCCAGCGGGTGCAGGTCGCGTACCAGGCTTTTCAGGCGCTCTTCCACGACGTGCGTATAGATTTGCGTGGTCGAGATATCGGTATGGCCGAGCAGCGTCTGTACGATTCGCAGGTCTGCGCCGTTATGTAGCAGATGGCTTGCGAAAGCATGGCGCAGCACGTGCGGTGAGACCAGCCGGGACGCGAGACCGGCCGCCGCCGCGAGTTCCTTCAGCTCACGCGCAAAGTGCTGGCGCGTCAGGTGACCGCTTTCGCCGAACGATGGAAACAGCCATTTTGGCCGTGCTCCTGCGGCTTTGCCTGCGCCACGCTGATCGTCCATCGCGACGAGATAGTCTGCCATCGCCTGCCGTGACGCGTTGTTGAGCGGTACCAATCGCTCCTTGTTGCCCTTGCCGCGCACCACGATCATGCGGGCATCGCGCCGTGCCGCCGACAGCGGTAGCGAGACCAGTTCGGATACGCGGAGCCCGGTGGCATATAGCACTTCAAGCAGGCAATACAGCCGCGCCGCGCGCAATCGCCGGGCAGGTGAGATGTCCGGAGATTCGGCATCCATCTTTGCGTGCGCGAGCAGGCGGTCGACATCCCCTATCGACAGGATTTTCGGCAGGCTGCGTCCGCGCTTTGGACCCGAAAGGATGGCCGCGGGATCGTCGCTCCTGACGCGTTCGCTCAGCAGAAAACGAAACAGGTGACGCATCGCTGACAGGCGCCGCGCGACGCTTGATGACTTAAACCCCCTAAGGTCGAGGTCATTGAGATAGTCTCGTAGCGTCTGGGTGTCGGCGATGACGAAATTCTGCCGCGAGCGGGCGAGGAATGCGGATAAGTCCTCGAGATCCCGGCGGTAGGCGTCGAGCGTGTTGTCGCCGGCGCCTTGCTCGGCCGCCAGCATGTCGAGGAACAGGGTGGCCAGCTTCGCGTCGGGGGAATTATTGGATTTCATACCGCAGGCGTAGCAGCTATTTCTTGAGAAATTGATCCGGGTGGATGGTCACCGCCATTTCCCGCGGCGTCGGGTCGACGAAATTCGCCAGCCCGAAAATCACGCCGTAGCCGATCGCACCGAGCGCCGCGACGATTGTCAGAAAGCGGAACAGGCTGGGCATTTGCAGTCCCGAGCACGATATTGACCTTCAGGCGAGCGCAACAAGTACCAACATGTTCGCAAGCCAGGCGCAAGAGTCTCTGGCAACCTCCTCGACGAGAGTAGTATAGCTGGCCGGGATGAGCGGTCCCGACTTGTCGTGGGCTTGGATTCGAACGTTCGCCGCCTGGATCATGGAAGGGCCGACCGTCAAATCCACTTCAAACGTGCAATCGCGTTCCAGCAGGTGTCCTTTGACGTCCGAAACCGTTTTACCGGCCAATGTCGGCGCATCCCCCGAGACCGCCATAGTCGCGGCGCTCGCCGGGCGGTCGCTGGCGCTTGTCGGCATGATGGGTGCCGGCAAGTCCACCATCGGGCGGCGTCTCGCGGCGCGTCTCGGGATGCGATTCGTTGATGCTGACGCCGAGATCGAGCTCGCGGCCGGAATGTCGATTCCCGAAATTTTCGAAACCCATGGCGAACCCCATTTCCGGGATGGTGAAGCACGCGTGATCGCGCGGCTGTTGAATGGTGGCCCGATCGTGCTCGCGACCGGTGGTGGCGCCGTGCTGCGCGAGGAAACCCGGGCGCGCCTGTGCGAGCGGGCGGTCTCGATCTGGCTCAAGGCGGACGCCGAGGTGATTCTGCGCCGGGTGAGGCGCCGAGCCGATCGACCCTTGCTGCAAACGGGCGATGCTGCCGCGACGATCGAGCGTCTGATCGCCGAGCGCGAGCCCATCTACCAGCTGGCGAATATCACGGTCGTCTCGCGCGATGCGCCGTACGAACGGATCGTCGATGAATGCATCGGCCTGCTTCATCTCGGGCTTTGCCGCGGCGAAGTGACTGCAAAACCTGATGAGGGATTTAACACCACGCAATGACCACTCCGCTGAAAAACCCGGACCCGATCACGGTTGACGTCGCGCTCGGTGAGCGTTCCTACGACATTGTCATCGGCCGGGGCATCCTGCCGTCGCTCGGCGAGCGAATCGCCGCGTTGCGTCCCCGCGCACGCGTCGCCGTCGTCACCGACGAATATGTTGCCACTCATTGGCTTCAGCGAACCGAGGCATCGCTTATCGGCGCCGGTCTCGCAACGTCGCGGATTGTCGTCGACGAAGGGGAGGTCTCAAAGAGCTACGAAGGCGTCGAATTTGTCTGTGAGGAACTGATCAAGGCCAGGATCGAGCGCAACGATCTTGTCGTCGCGCTTGGCGGAGGCGTGGTCGGCGATCTCGCGGGCTTCGCCGCCGCGATCGTACGCCGTGGCGTCGATTTCGTGCAAGTGCCGACCTCGCTGTTAGCGCAGGTGGATTCGTCCGTGGGTGGCAAGACAGGCATCAACTCGCCGCAGGGAAAAAATCTGGTCGGCGCCTTTCACCAGCCGATCCTGGTGGTCGCGGACACCGCCGTGCTGGATACGTTGTCGCCGCGCCAGTTCCGCGCTGGCTATGCCGAAGTCGCCAAATACGGCCTGCTCGGCGATGAGGCGTTCTTCGCGTGGCTGGAAGCCAATCATGCAAGCATCGTCCAAGGCGGCGCGGCGCGCGAGCATGCGGTCGCCACCAGTTGCCGTGCCAAGGCTGCCATCGTCGCCCGCGACGAGCGCGAGACCGGCGAGCGTGCGTTGCTCAATCTCGGACACACCTTCGGCCACGCGCTGGAAGCAGCCACCGGATTTTGCGGTCGCCTTTATCACGGCGAGGGCGTCTCGATCGGCATGGTGTTGGCTGCCGAACTCTCGGCGCAACTTGGAATGATCGCGGTTGCCGACGTGTCTCGCGTCCAGCGGCACCTGGCGGCGGCGGGTCTGCCGACGCGCTTGCAGGACATCGCCGGATTCAAGCAAGAAGGCTTGGCCGATGCGGACGCGCTTATGGCGCTGATGGCGCAAGACAAAAAGGTGAAGCGCGGCCGGTTGACCTTCATTCTGCTGAAGGCGATCGGTCAGGCGGTCGTGTCATCGGACGTCGAGCCCTCTATGGTACGGGATTTTCTGGTCCGCAAGCTCGCAGACGCGCCGGCCTAGAGCCTTTTCGCTTCTGATGGAATCAGAAGCGAGGCTCTATGATCTTGATTTGGCGCGTTTTCTTCACGCGAACCGGTTCCCACTTCGCTCGAAAACGCTATAGGGCGAGATGAGAAAAAGTGTGGGGCGGTTTTCCGCCCGCATCGCGCTCCAAAATATTGGAATCGATCATCGTCACGATTTTGGGTCGATTCGATTCAAAGTCATGAACGTGATCAAGTGTTGATCCCGACGTC
The DNA here is from genome assembly GCF_031453995.1 of Nitrobacter vulgaris. Classification (NCBI taxonomy): domain Bacteria; kingdom Pseudomonadati; phylum Pseudomonadota; class Alphaproteobacteria; order Hyphomicrobiales; family Nitrobacteraceae; genus Nitrobacter; species Nitrobacter vulgaris. Next base: position 144,207 of record NZ_JAVDPZ010000006.1, read on the forward strand.
GCAATGTCCTTGCAGCAACTTTGATTCTGACATTCGCAGGCAATGCCTAGTGTGGGGGATGTGAATGGTCGAATCGGATAAGTTCGGCAAGGCCATGGGGCCGCAATGAGTTCGACTTTCCTGCAGATACTGCTCGCCTTGCTGCTGCTTGCTGCCAACGGGTTCTTCGTTGCGGCGGAATTCGCGCTGGTGAAAAGCCGTGGCTATCGCGTCAAGGCGATGGCGGAACGCGGTCGGTTCGGGGCGCGGCTGATGCGCGATATCTTGGGCAACATCGAGGCCTATCTCGCCTGCTGCCAGCTCGGCATTACCATGGCATCTCTCGGCCTTGGCTGGGTCGGCGAGCCAACGGTTGCGGCTCTGCTCGATCCCCTGCTGCGGCCGCTCGGCATGCCGGAACCGGCGCTGCATTTGACCTCGTTCCTGACCGGATTTCTTGTGTTTTCGTCGCTGCACATCGTGATCGGCGAGCAGGTGCCGAAGACCCTGGCGATCAGGCAGCCGGAGCCGGTGTCGCAGTGGATCGCTTATCCGCTGTATGTATCCTACATCCTGTTTTACCCGCTGAACTGGCTGCTCAATTCGGCCTCGCGCGCCATCCTGCGCGCGCTTCGCGTCAAGGAAGTCTCGCAACATGACGTGTTGACCGGCGCAGAGATCGAAGGGCTGATCGGTGAATCCGCCGAGCACGGCGGAATCGAAAGCGGTGAGGCCGAATACATCCAGAATGTGTTCCGCTTCGGAGACCTCGCGGTGTCGGACGTGATGGTTCATCGCACCGCGATGGTGACGGTCAATGCCGACTTGCCCCCCGAGGATCTCGTCCGCGAGGTGCTTGTTAGCGAATACACCCGCATTCCGCTCTGGCGCGACAAGCCGGAGAACATTGTCGGTGTGCTCCATGCCAAGGATCTGTTGCGGGCGATCCATGCCTCGGAGGGCGATATTGCCCGAATCAACGTCAACGCGATTGCGCTGCCGCCGTGGTTCGTGCCGGAGATGCGCCCAGTTTCCGATCAGCTTAAGGCGTTTCGTCGTCGCAAGACTCACTTCTCGCTGGTGGTCGACGAATACGGTGAAGTCGAGGGCATGGTGACGCTGGAAGACGTTCTCGAGGAGATCGTCGGCGATATCTCCGACGAGCACGATGTGGTCGTAGCCGGGGTTCGGCAACAAGCCGACGGTTCGGTCGTGGTGGATGGTTCGGTGCCGATCCGTGATCTCAATCGCGCCATGGACTGGCATCTTCCAGACGAGGAGGCGACCACCATCGCAGGCCTCGTGATTCACGAGGCGCGTTCGATCCCGGAGCGTGGCCAGAATTTTACCTTTTACGGTTTTCGCTTCAGGGTTTTGCGGCGCGAGCGCAATCGCATCACCGCGCTGCGCATTCAGCCGGTGCCGCGCGGAGTGGAGACGATCTAGAACGGCTCGAAGCGGGCAGGAGCGTATCCATCATCGAGTCAAGTCCGAGGACATGCTTCGCTCAAAAACGCGCTATGTCACGAATCGGATTTGGCAAGCGCCCGGCCTTTCTTCTTGTTCGGAACCTTGTCCTCAACGAATTTGACGCCAATCTCGTCGCCATTGACGCGGACGAGCTCACAGCGACGAAAGGCGAGGCCGGTCGATGACAGCAGCAGAAAGAACTCCTTGAGGTTCAATCCTTCGATCGAGTCTTTCACCTGAAGACGCGCGCCGCTGTTGGAGATGTCCAGCATGGTGCATGACCGTTGCCATGTTCCGTCGATTCCCATCATCAGGACGGAATAGCCGGTAGCGAATGTCACCCGGTCGTCTTTCCGATTACCCCAACTCATGGCTCAGATGTCCGAAATGGCGACCGCCGTGTCCGGCGCATCGGCTTTCCTCGCCGAGCCGCGCGCGGACCAGAACCGGATGGTGCGTTGCGCTGATGACAGAGAGAGCGCGTCGAACACTTCGCGGCCGCTTTCGAATTCCTGCTTGGTCAGAGGACGGCAATGCGGGCGATTGCGAAGGATCATATTGGTCGTTGACCAGTCCAGCCGCGCTGCCTTGCAGGCAACGATCAATCCGTCGGGGCGAGGGTTGGTGATCAGCGGCTCGATTGCTTCGGTTCTCACGGAGTTCAACAGCGCGAGCGCGGCAATAATGTGGGTGTACTCACCCTGTATCGCAAACCGGTTGATGGTTTGGTCGCCGAGCTTTCCGGCCCGGTTCAGGGCAAGGACCATCGACTCCGACTCGGCGTAGTTGACCGGTGCCACGCTGGGAGAGGCGATCTGTTCGACCACTGATTGGATCGCGGCTTGAATCTTCGCGCGCATTTCAGGGGGCGCCGCCTTGAGCAGGCGCTCTCGCACCGCGGCGCTGGCTCGGGAAAGAAGTTCGCGGAGCACCTTGAGCGGGATGTCCAACCGCAGCCCAAGCTTCTCAGCGAGAGTATCGTCCTTTTCGGAGCTTTCAACCAGGACCGCGTAACCGGTTTCGGAGAAGCGCGCGCCTGCATTCTTGGCCAGCGTATGGGAGACCCGCGAGTCGCCGCGTTTAAGCAGCACGTCGGTCACTCCCTCGCTCAAAGTATCGCGGTGCGATATGGCGAGCAGGTGCTGCGGCCCGCGCAGGCTCGCGATTTCAATCAGGTCGCCGTCAGACAGTCTGGTTGATTTTGTCAAAACCGGTACTGCGACTGACTCATCCTGATGATAAGCAAGTTGCCGGACGGTCTCCTTCGGTGCGAGGCTTGACCCCGAAAGGTTCGTGCTGAGTTGCGCCAGCGCGCGCGCCTCCATCTGCTCCATCAGCCGGACGAGAACGTCATCGAAGACGCCGATCTGATTTTCGTTGAGCCGGTCGGCATCGGACAGGAACAGGTCGGTGACCTGGCGAAGCATCTGGAGCCGTCGCTCGGATGAGCCGCCCTTCACCGCACTTTCCAGTTCGGCGATGAGCGCCGTCGAGGCTGCTTCGGCCATGGATGATTCCAGCGAGTCGAATCCGAATGTGTTACGCCCTACTGCGTGCGCGTTTTGCCGTAACACGGAGGTAGTCTGCTCCGATGTACTGAAAAGCGGGTTAATATCCGATAAAAGCGCAAGGTGAATTTTGAGCGGCGTGTGCGTTGGCGATGGACACGCTGCTTCGAAGCGGCTCTTGCCGGCCGACTATCCACATCCAGTTGAAACCACCACGAGGGACGGACCTTGCTGTCCGCGTGCCCCGCATTTAGCTTCCCGGTTCGCCCGGTACCGTCGCCCGAATCGCCAGCGCGTGAATGGGGCCGGCCAGTTCCGCGGCGAGCAGCGTATTTATCATCCGATGACGCTCGACCCGGCTCTTTCCTTCGAAAGCTCGCGACACAATATGAATACGGAAATGCGTCTCGCCGCCCGGCCGATGGCCGGCGTGACCCTCATGAAGATACGACTCGTCGGCGACATCGAGGCTTTCTGGGGCGAAAGCTTCGTTGAGTTTCTGCGAGATGCTATCCTTCACGCTCATGGCGAGCGACTTAACGCCCATCGTTCGTTTCCGTCAATGGCGCGGACGCCGGACGGAATAAATGCGATGTCAAGACTTGAAGCCTAGAGCATTGCGGTGTCAAACACATCATGCCGATAGATTCGTCGAAATTCTTCGATAGCATCCGCATCAAGCCGAGGGCCGGTGCGAAGCAGCCGCGCGCGCGCGAGGAAGTGGTCGCCTGCGAGTGGCCGGACTGTGAGAGCAGAGGATCACACCGCGCACCGAAAGGCCGCGGCAACGAGCGCGAGTATTTCCATTTCTGCCTCAATCATGTTCGCGCGTACAACCAGTCCTACAATTTCTTTCAGGGCATGAATGCGGACGCGGTAGCGCGCTATCAGAAGGATGCGCTGACCGGCCACCGCCCGACCTGGAAGATGGGCGCCAACGGCACCAAGGGCAAAGGCAAGGCCGGCGACATCGATCTCGACGGCATGGCCGATCCCTTCAGCGTGTTCGGTGAACTCAATGGCCGCGGAAAATGGCGTCCCGGTCCGGGGTCAGGTTCCGAAGCCAAACCCGAGACGCGCAAGGTATTCAATGCTGAGCGCAAGGCGTTACAAGTATTGGGCCTCGGCGCCGATGCGACGCTCGAAACGGTGAAGGCGAAATACAAGATGCTGGTGAAGCAGCATCATCCCGATGCCAACGGCGGCGATCGCTCGACGGAAGACCGCCTGATCGAGATCATCAAGGCATACAATTACCTGAAGACGGTCGTGCGCAGCGCGTGAGGCGTCGCCTCGCGCTGCTCCCATCGAACGTTGGCGTCACCTGTCAACGTTCATCCGTTTTCTTCTCGAGCATCAGCGTGCCTTTTTTCTGAATCACGCCCTGAATTCCGTGGGCTAGGCGAGCGAGCAGCCACGGCAATGTCACTTCGAGACGAACATGGTCTTCGGAGACGTCCATAATTCCCGACACCTGCTGTTTCATGGCCGTGACGGAAAAAACCAGGCGGTCGCCGCTCCACAGTTCTTCATTGACCTGGATCAACTGGGCGTATTGCGTTCGGGCGCTGCCAAGTCCCGCTTTCATCCGGCGTACCGCTTCGTCCTTGCCGAGGCGGTGTGGAATCGACACCACAAGAGGTTTGGTCATGATCGCTCCAATGATAGCTAGTGGAGCGGATTTGACATTCGCACCCCACCTGCTGCGGGCTCGCATTGCGAATGTAGAATCCAAAACTCCACTAGAAGTTTATAGTTGCTAGTGGTCACTAGCCGGTTCGCTTATCCACAGTGGCAGACACGTTGCAGCCGCGCCCGCGGTAACGCCACCATGTCCCGGCGCCGATGATCGCGGCAACGACGATCACGGCAGCAATCCAGATCAGTTTGCCGAAATAATGAGGTAGCCCGCCATAATGATGCAGCGCCGATATTGCGAGCGCGCCGGGCAAGATATGCACGGAAGCCCAGAGCAAGATCGCCGGGATGTTCACGGCAGAAAATAGCAACGGCGGCATCCCCAGCGCGCCGGCTGTCAGCGGCACCAGGGCGCGTACCGGTGCGACGAAGCGGGCAAAGAATACGGCCAGCGTGCCATAACGATTGAAGAAGGCTTTGCTCTGCGAGACGAGGCCGGGATAGCGCGACATCGGCCAGACCCCGAGGATTTCGCGTTCGGATCGATGCCCGATCCAGAACGCGCTGCCGTCGCCGATGACGGCCCCGACGATCGCGGCAAGCATGACCGGTAAAAGTTTCAGTTCGCCGCTGCCGATCAGGGCGCTCATTGCGAGAATGATTGTCGAACCGGGGATGAGCGAGCCGAACACCGGAACGGCTTCGAGCAACGCGGCGAGAAAGACGGCGGAATAGGCGAGCCCTGCATGGGCGGCCACGAGGCTGCTCAAATGCGCGATGAAATCGGTCACGAAAGTCCTCGCGCCCCGGCTGACGCCTAGTTACACCAAATGTCTCCAAGGTCTCCTTGGTTCAAGAGTTCTTCCGGCAAAATTTTGGCTGAGCGGGCCTGATTCGCGGAGCAGTCCTTCAAAATCTGCATTTGGTGCATATCTCGATGATATCCCAATGGAACTTTGATCGCCTGACGGGCTTCTGCCGGCTGCTGCTCTCTGCTAAATTTCGCGCGGGCCTCTCATCCGTAGCCATGCGCGTCCTGGTTTCGGGAGCGCCCCCCGAACCTCGGAGGATTGATGACGACCGCCGCCATGACCAAAACCGAAACCTCCGCAGGCCTGCCAGACATGAAGGTGTCGGTGCGGCAGGTGTTCGGAATCGACAGTGATCTCGAGGTTCCCGCCTATTCCGGGACCGATCCGCACGTGCCGGATGTTGATCCCGACTACCGCTTCGATCGCGCAACCACGCTGGCAATTCTCGCCGGCTTCGCCAAGAACCGCCGTGTCATGGTCACCGGTTATCATGGTACCGGCAAATCAACCCATATCGAGCAGGTGGCGGCGCGGTTGAACTGGCCTTGCGTGCGCGTCAATCTCGACAGTCACATCAGCCGGATCGATCTCGTCGGCAAGGATGCGATCGTGGTCAAGGACGGCAAGCAGGTCACCGAATTCCGCGACGGCATTCTGCCATGGGCCTACCAGAACAATGTGGCGTTGTGCTTCGACGAATACGATGCCGGTCGTCCGGACGTGATGTTCGTGATCCAGCGCGTGCTGGAATCCTCAGGACGCTTGACGCTGCTCGATCAGAGCCGGGTCATCAAGCCACATCCGGCGTTCCGCCTGTTCGCGACTGCGAATACCATCGGTCTCGGCGACACTTCCGGCCTTTATCATGGCACCCAGCAGATCAATCAGGCGCAGATGGACCGTTGGAACATTGTTGCCACGCTGAACTATTTACCGCACGACAACGAGGTCGAGATTGTTCTGGCCAAGGCCCGACGCTATCGCACGCCAGAAGGCCGCGATACCGTCGGTAAAATGGTGAGGTTAGCGGATCTCACGCGTAATGCCTTCGCCAACGGCGATCTCTCCACGGTGATGAGCCCGCGTACCGTCATCACCTGGGCGGAGAACGCCGAGATTTTCGACGATCTGGGCTTTGCCTTTCGCGTCACCTTCCTCAACAAGTGCGACGAACTCGAGCGCCCGCTGGTCGCTGAATTCTACCAGCGCTGCTTCAACGTCGAACTGAGCGAATCCGCGGTCAACGTGGCGTTGAGTTGATTCTGTATACCTCTCCCCGCGCGCGGGTCGAGGGAAAGGCGTTATGAGCACCGCATCACCCAGTAACAAGTTCCGTACCGCGCCGAAGGAAGCGCCGACCGAGCCTTTCAAGCGTGCGGTGACGTCCTGCCTGCGCGCCATCGCCCGACAACCTGAGCTTGAAGTGACGTTTGCCATCGAGCGGCCCGGTCTGTCGCCGGGTAAGGCGCGGCTGCCTGAGCCCGGGCGCAAGATGAGCAGGCGCGACGCGGCGATCGTGCGGGGTCATGCGGATTCCATCGCGCTGAAGATCGCCTGCCACGATCCGAAAGTGCACCGCAAGCTGATGCCCGGTAATCCGCAGGCGAAGGGCGTATTCGACGCAGTAGAGCAGGCTCGGGTCGAGGCCATTGGTTCTCGCCGGATGACAGGGGTCGCAAAGAATCTGACTGCGATGCTCGACGATCATTTCCATCGCGGCAAATACGATGAGATCACCGACCGTGCCGACGCGCCGCTGTCGGATGCGCTGGCGATGATGGTGCGCGAGCGGCTGACCGGCCTGCCGCCGCCTACCGCTGCGTGCAAGGTGGTCGATCTTTGGCGACCGTTCCTGGAAGACAAGATCGGCACTCGGCTGGATCAGCTCAGCCATTTTACCGAGGACCAGGCGAAGTTCGGCGACCTCGTGCACGACCTGTTGTCGGAGCTCGATCTCGGTGACGACACCAATACCGAGACAGAGAAGGAGGAGAACCAGGACGACAACCGCGAGGGCGAGAACGATCAGTCCGGCGCGGAAGGCTCGCTCGACAGCGAGGCCGCTCAGGAGATGAATGCGGATCAGGCGCAGGATGCGACTGATGAAATGCCGGACGGCGCCATGGAAAGCGCGCAGGCTTCCGCGAGCGACGCTTTCGAGGATGGCGACCTTGCTGAGGATGAGATGCCCGGCGAGGCAACGCGGCCCAATGTGAGGGGCGCCAATGAACCGCGCGGCCCGGAATATCACGCTTTCGCGCCAAAATTCGATGAGATCATCGCTGCTGAAGACCTCTGCGATCATGACGAACTGGAGCGGCTGCGTAGCTATCTCGACAAGCAGCTTGCGCACCTGCAGGGCATCGTGGCGCGGCTCGCCAATCGCCTTCAGCGTCGCTTGATGGCGCAACAAAATCGCGCCTGGGAGTTTGATCTGGAGGAAGGCATTCTCGATCCGGCGCGGTTGGCGCGCGTAGTGATCGATCCCTATCAGCCACTATCGTTCAAGCACGAGAAAGAGGCGACCTTCCGTGATACCGTGGTGACATTGCTGCTCGACAATTCCGGTTCGATGCGAGGCAGGCCGATCACGGTGGCCGCGACCTGCGCCGATATTCTGGCGCGCACGCTGGAACGATGCGGCGTCAAGGTCGAAATTCTCGGCTTCACGACGCGAGCCTGGAAGGGTGGGCAGTCGCGTGAGGCGTGGCTCGCCGCCGGCAAGCCGGTCACGCCGGGGCGGCTCAACGATCTCCGTCATATCATTTATAAAGCCGCCGATGCCCCCTGGCGGCGGGCCCGGAAAAACCTCGGGTTGATGATGCGCGAGGGTCTGCTCAAGGAGAACATCGACGGTGAGGCGCTGGACTGGGCGCATAAGCGGCTGCTGGGCCGTTCCGAGCAGCGTAAAATTTTGATGATGATCTCGGACGGTGCGCCGGTCGATGATTCCACTCTCTCGGTCAATCCGGGAAATTATCTCGAGCGTCACCTGCGATGGGTGATCGAGGAAATCGAAACCCGATCCCCGGTCGAACTGATTGCCATCGGCATCGGTCACGATGTGACGCGCTATTATCGCCGCGCGGTGACCATCGTGGATGCCGAAGAACTCGGCGGCGCCATTACCGAACAGCTCGCCGAACTGTTCAGCGAGACGCATGATCCGCCGCCCGCGCCAGTGCGCCGCCCGCGCAAGCTGCATTCGTAGTAGCTCGGCGCGCGTTGGTGGCATCCCGAACGGGGACGCAAACGCGTTGCTTCGCAAAAGCGGAGCCATTACACACAGCCGGTGTCCGCAGCGTCCCCGGCGGTGCCAACATGCCGTGCTGCGTATGGGACGCATCGCGGACAGATCGGTCCTCCGCGAATGGCACCATTGATCGATCGCCGCAGCCTGCTTTTCCTGATGTCAACCGGCCTGCTGTTGACGGATCCCTCCGCGGCCCGCGCGAGATTCGCAACCCACGCGCCTGAACAACCGCCGCCTGACGAGCTTACGCCGCCAGCGGCGGTGTCGATTACCGTTAACGCCCGTCATGTCGCCTCGTTCGATCTGCGTGATCGCTCGCGCACGCGCTTCGGATCGCTCGCCTTTCGTAGCGGGCTGATCCTCACCTCCTCGTTTCGCGGCTTCGGAGGGTTGTCGAGCCTGCGGTTGGATTCAAAAGGGCAACAGTTCATTTCCGCCAGCGACAAAGGCACCTGGTTCACCGGCCGCATCGTCTACGGGACGGTCGGTGAGATGGTCGGGCTCGCGGACGTCGAGGCCGCGCCGATGCTAGGACAAGATGGCAGGCCGATCGCCGCGCGCGGCTGGTTCGATACTGAATCGATCGCGCTCGATCGATCGCTGGTCTATGTCGGCATCGAGCGGGCCAACCGGATCATGCGCTTCGAATTTGACAAGGGATATATCGGCGCGCGGGGAGAAGAGGTCGAGGTGCCGGCGGCAATCCGCGGGCTGCCGTTTAACCGGGGGGTTGAGGCGATGGTGGTCGTTCCACGCGACAGACCGCTCGGCGGCGCGCTGATCGCGATCTCCGAACGTGGGCTCGATACGGGTCGCAATATCATCGCGTTCCTGATCGGCGGACCCTCGCCTGGCCGGTTCGCCATCCATCGGACCGAGAATTTCGATGTCAGCGACGCCTGTTTGCTGCCTGCGGGGGACCTGTTGATCCTCGAACGCAAATTCTCGCTGACCGGCGGCATCGGTGTCCGCATCCGCCGTATCAAGATCGATGCGATCGCGCCCGGCGCGCTGGTGGATGGCCCCTCGATTTTCGATGCCGATCTCGGACAGGAGATCGACAATTTCGAAGGACTCAGTGCGTTCGTGAACGACGATGGCGAAGTCGTTCTAACGCTCGTATCCGATGACAACTTTTCGTTAATCCAGCGCACGCTGCTGATGCAGTTCACGCTGGTCGACTAGAGCATTTTGGCTTGGAAGTCGGTTCGCGTGAAGAAAATTCTCAATCGAGAACTTGCGCGTATTCTGATCGCAAAGCCGGTATCCATTAGAAATACGCGCTAGCCATTTGCCAGCAATGGCGACAGCGCCTCCACTGCGGTGTCCTTGGCCGACAGCATCTCGACCACCGCGGTTTCGTTCAATGGGCGCGAGAAGAAATAGCCCTGCGCATAACCGCATCCCATCTGATGCAAGATTTTGACATGGTCCTCAGACTCGGTGCCCTCGGCGACGACATCGAGATTGAGGTTCTTCGCGAGGTCAAGGATGGTCTGAACGATCTGCCCGCCGTCACTGCGCGATTGCAGCGCCGAGACGAACGAGCGATCGATCTTCAGGGTGTCGAACGGTAGTTGATGCAGATAGCTTAGCGAGGAGTAGCCGGTGCCAAAATCGTCGATGCTGACGCGCACGCCGAACTCGCGCAAGCGTTGCAGAATTCCGACGGCATGCTGGGCGTTCTGAATGGTGACGCTTTCGGTGATTTCCAGCCGCAGCGTTTGTGGCGGAACTCCGCTTGCGGTTACCGCATTGATCACTTGTTCGACGAATTCGGTCTGGTGAAACTGGCGTGGCGAGACGTTGACGCTCATGCTCAGCGGCTCGGTCCGGGGAAATTCTTGCTGCCACCTTGCTAGAGTTTTGAGTGATTGTTCGAGCACCCAACTGCCGATGAAGACGATAAGGCCGGTTTCCTCGGCGAGCGGAATGAAGTCCGACGGTGGAATGATTTGCCCGTCACTTTTTTGCCAGCGCACCAGCGCCTCGAAGCCGGTCATTGCGCGCGAGCCAAGGGAGATGATAGGTTGATAATGCAGCACGAATTCTTTTTTCTTCAGCGCATTGCGCAACTCGCTCTCCAGCGTCAGGCGCCGCCTGGCGTCGACGTGCAGGCTTTGATCGAAGATTTCGACGCGAGCACGGCCTTCAGCCTTGGCGCGGTACATCGCCAGATCGGCATCTCGCATGATGTCCGGCGCGCAGGTATATCCCGCCTCGCTGGAGGCGACACCGATGCTGGCCGACGAATACAGTTCTTGACCGTCGATGAACAGCGGGTTTTGTAGAGAATCCTGCAACGATTGTGCGATATCGACGGCGATGGAACTGCGCTGGACGTCCTCCAGCAGGATGATGAATTCGTCGCCGCCGAGCCGGGCCAGCGTCGCCTCGCCGACGGCGAGCTTATGACCGGACTCGATCAGCGTCTGGCTGAAGCGATGGGCGATTTCCTGCAGTAATATGTCGCCGGCGGAATGCCCAAGACTGTCATTGACCAGCTTGAAGCGGTCGAGATCGATGAAGATCACCGCGAAACCGATGTCCGGCCGGCGCAGGTGCGTCGCAACCGCGCGCTCCAGCCGGTCGGTGAGCAGCAGGCGATTCGGCAGTCCGGTCAGCGGATCACGCGTCGCATCGTGCATCAGTTTCTGTTCGGCGCGGCGGCGTTCGACGACGCGGCCAAGCTGGGTGCCGATTTGCGCGAGCACGCCCAGGAACTGATTGTCTGGGCTGACCGTGCTGTGATGAAAAAATTCCAATACGCCGAGCACGTCGTTGCCGACCAGCACTGGAAATGCGAACGCGGCGCAGCAGCCGGACAGCGCGGCAACCACGGTGCGCGGAAAATTGCGATCTAGGGTCAGATCGGAAATCCAGACGGGCTTGCCGGATTGATAGACCCGGCCCGGCAATCCTTCGCCGATGGCGAAGTCGGTTTCCAAGGTCAACGAAATGAAAGCATCGAGATGCGCAGGGTTGGCGGCATGCCAAACGCCAGCCGGTACAAGATAGTCGGGGATGGTGGCGGAGGGCAGGTAGACATTGCCGAAGCCCCAGCCGGTGTGCTGGCAAATGGCGTCGAGCGCAAAACGCATGGTGTCGTCGATCGAGTTGCTCTGGTTTGCCGCCGTCGCGATGGTCTCGAGCAGCGCAAGCTGTTGCTGCTTCTCATACAAATCTCTCAAACCCTTTTCCGCGATCTCTTCCGCCTTCAGTCGCGCCACGCGCTCGCGCTGCAGGCGATTTTCGAGCTTCAGAATCCTGAGGTTGAATTGATCGAAAGGATCGGCAAACGTAGCTGCGGAAGGGGTCAGGATACCCATTTGATTTCCATCAAGCATTTGTCCGCACCGTGGTTCATGCAGGTATGATGCGTAACATTGACTTCTTCGCAAAAAATGCCTGCAGCACCTTTGATGAAACCATGAGCCAGGTCGCACATCCGGCGCGACGATTCATAGCCCATCGTCACGTTGCCCTCCGGAGTTTCGCGGAAGTGGAAGAACGGACACTTGGCGCCGGAGTAGAGCTTGCGAACCTCCGGGTGGATGATCTTGTTGACGCTCAGAACGAAGCTGCGCGATGAATTGTGGGGCAAGAAGAAGTCCGGGTATCGCTGCTTGAGCAGCGGCATCGCCTGTTCGCCGAACCATCGCAGGACATCGCTGCTGGTCATATCCAGCTTGGCGGCCGCAGCTTCGACCAGTGCGATCATCTCGTCGTCGGTATAATTGCCGAGCGAGGTGTAGGCGCCGGCTACGCCGGCATCGTCGAGCAGGTCGTCCCAGATATCGGCGCCAAATTTCTCGACGACGGCCTCTTCGAACAGATTGTAAACTACCCCCTTCATGGGAAGCCTCCACGAATTCGATGGCCGCGAAAATCGCGATCCGGAGGCAGGACTGTATTTTCTGACCCTTGAAGGATGAGTAAAATCACGGAAGCGCACCCAATTGGCGGTTACCGAATCGCTAATTGGATGGCCGGGTGGATTGGATGGCGGCCGGATCGCAGGCGCTCGACGCCGGCCTCGATCACATTCGCAATGCCTTACTGAGATTCACAAGCTTTCGCGCGAAGGGGGATCGCCCGGCTGCAATGCAGTGGCAGTGCCAAGTAAGGTCGTGCGTCTGACGCACTACCAAAAGTTAAAGACCGGCTTCGGCGGGGGGCCGATCCTTCGTATTCTCGGTGGCGGCGGAGAGTTCGAGCGAACGAACAAGCCCGACTTTATCAGTCCGCCTTGGCGGTCTGCTTCTTTTGGATCTGGCGCTTGATTTCGACCGCTTTCGGTGAAAGCTCTGAGTCCTTCGCCTTCAACAGGAAGGCATCGAAACCTCCGCGATGGTCCACGCTCCTCAGGGCATGGGTTGACACCCGGAACCGGACCGAACTGGCCAGAGTTTCTGACACGAAGGTGACGTTCACCAGGTTCGGCAGGAAGCGCCGCTTGGTCTTGATGTTGGAGTGACTGACCCTGTGGCCCACCAAAGGAGCCTTGGCCGTCAGTTCGCAGCGCCGGGACATACGAAAATCCTCTGTCGTCCCCGGCATCTGCCTTCAAGGCGGGCTCGGGGTTCGAAATCGTGTCCATTTTAGGAACGCCGGACGTATAGGGGGACAGTAGCAGGGCGTCAAGGCGTCGGGACCGAACTCGGCTTATTTGCGCCCATCCCCCTCATTATTCCGGCCGGATTTCTGCGCGCGTTGCCTGCATCGTGCCCTGCATCATATAAAGGGCGCAATCCGTATCGACGGATGGCCATCGACCACGGTGTTGCAGAGGAGGCCGAGATTTGTCAGGGCCCGAAGCGGTAATCCCGAGCCGACCCTGTTTTTTCACGTGTTCGCAGATGTGCCGGGCTGGGTTCCCTCGGTGGCTTCTGCTTAGATGAGGATTCAACGGTCGTTACAACCGGCGATATTCTGCAGGCTTGGGAAAGCCAAGTCTGTTAGAATATTCGGGACCAGACGGAGACATGCAGGGCCACCCGTTGTGAGCTTATGCCGGACGACGTTGCTCCGATGGATTCTTTGTTCAATTTGGCAACTGGCCGGCGCGCCGCTTGCCATGTTTGCCGCGATGTTGACGGTGGCGGCGCCGGCGGCGGCGCAGGGCAAGCTCGAGGCTCGCTATGACGTCACCTTGGCGGGGATTCTCGTCGGCACCGGCGCCTGGACAGTCGATATCCTCGACGATCAGTATTCGGCCGCGGCAAGCGGGGGCGCCACGGGGCTTCTTAAGGCGCTTGCCCACGGGACCGGCACGGGCTCCTCGCAGGGCCGCATCGTCAACGGCGCGTTGATTCCCGCGAGCTATATTGCGACCATCTCGTCCTCCAAGAAATCCGAGACCATTCGCATGTCGCTGGCGGGCGGCAATGTAAAGGATTTCGTCATCGAGCCGAGCCCGCCGGTCGACCCCAAGCGCATTCCGGTCAACGACGCGCATAAGCGCGGCGTGTTCGATCCAATGAGCGCAACGCTGCTGCGGGCTCCCGGCACTACCGACCCGCTCGGCCCCAGCGCCTGTCATGCCTCGACCGGGATCTTCGACGGCCGCATGCGCTACGACCTGCGACTCGACTTCAAGCGCATGGACACCGTGAAGTCGGGAAAAGGCTATCAAGGCCCGGTCGTGGTCTGTGCGATCTTTTTCTCGCCGATCGCCGGCTACGTCCCGGACCGCTTCGCGATCAAATATCTCGCCGCCGAGCGCAACATGGAGATCTGGCTGGCGCCGATCGCCGGCACACGCGTGCTCGTACCCTATCGTCTGACGATTCCAACGCCGCTAGGCACGGGCAAGCTGGAGGCGACCGAGTTCAATACGACTGCCCTGCCGCCACAGACGGCGGCTAAAACCCGGTAGGAGCTGTCACTGGGCGGGACAGGCGACAGGTCGTTTCGCTTCAACAGAATCCTGTTGACTCCTGCTGTTGAATTCATGCGTCCATGGATTCATAAACTAAGAGAAATTGCTGCTCTTGTTAAGCGGCGCAGAACTTGATCTAGTTTCCATAGGTCCATTCAAACACGAGATGTTGCGGTGAACGAAGCCAGATAGATCAGGAGTCAGCGATTCGGGCGCGATTCGTTCCGGACTCGTTCCAAAGCTTAAGCTGCGGCTCGGCATGCGTCGCATTGTGAAACACCTCCGATCCCGTGGTGCGGTTGCGTCCCCTGCAAGCAGGGTGCCTACGCAAATGTTGGGATCGATCGAGCCAGGCCAATAGCCTCCAGTGGAGCTTTGGATTTGACATTCGCCTTCCCGCTCCGCTAGCGCCGCAAAAGCCCTCGGAAAATATGGCCTCTTCATCTTCGATATCTCCGCCCGGCAACGGTCGCGCGCCCGGCGCGGCCGTGACGGCAGTGCTCGGTCCGACCAACACTGGCAAGACCCACTTGGCCATCGAGCGGATGCTGGCGCATTCCTCCGGCATTATCGGCCTGCCGCTGCGACTGCTCGC
Organism: Nitrobacter vulgaris; assembly: GCF_031453995.1. NCBI lineage: Bacteria > Pseudomonadati > Pseudomonadota > Alphaproteobacteria > Hyphomicrobiales > Nitrobacteraceae > Nitrobacter > Nitrobacter vulgaris. The sequence goes on from NZ_JAVDPZ010000006.1 coordinate 159,343, forward strand.
TCGCGAAATCTACAACAAGATTGTCGACCGCGCCGGGGCGGATTCCGTCGCCCTGGTCACCGGTGAGGAGAAGATCAAGCCGGCCCGCCCGCGCTTTTGGGTCTCGACCGTCGAAGCGATGCCGCGAGATCTTGACGTGTCTTTCCTCGCCATCGATGAAATCCAGATCGCGGCCGACCTTGAAAGGGGCCATGTTTTCACCGACCGCCTGCTACGCCGGCGTGGCCGCGACGAGACGTTGCTGCTCGGCGCAGCCACAATGCGCCCCATCGTCGAGCGGCTTTTGCCTGGCGCGAGTATCGTCACGCGCCCGCGGCTATCCCAGCTTGAATTCGCCGGCGACCGCAAGATCACCCGGCAGCCTCGCCGCACTGCGATCGTCGCCTTCTCGGCGAACGAGGTTTACGCCATTGCCGAACTGATCCGACGCCAACACGGCGGGGCAGCGGTGGTGTTGGGATCGCTTAGCCCGCGCACCCGTAATGCGCAGGTTGCGATGTTCCAATCCGGTGACGTCGATTATCTGGTCGCCACCGACGCGGTCGGCATGGGTCTCAATCTTGACGTCGATCACGTTGCCTTCGCTTCGGACCGTAAATACGATGGCTACCAGTTTCGCCGGCTCACGCCTGCTGAGTTCGCGCAGATTGCTGGCCGCGCCGGCCGCGCCACTCGCAACGGCACCTTCGGCACCACCGGGCGCTGTGCGCCGTTCGAGCCCGAACTCGTGGACGCGCTGCAGAACCACACTTTTGAGGCAGTCAGAACGCTGCAGTGGCGCAATTCCGATCTCGATTTTTCTTCGCTCGGCGGATTGCAAGTCTCGCTGGCGCTGACTCCTTCGCACGAGGCGCTGACCCGCGCGCCGATCGCCGAAGATTTGCGGGTGCTCGATCACGCGGCGCGCGACGTCGAGGTGCGCGCCATGGCGCAAAGCGCGGCCGCGGTGGAGCGGCTGTGGGACGCTTGCCAAATTCCGGATTATCGCAAGATCGCGCCGGCGGCTCACGCCGAACTGGTGACGACACTGTTTGGCTTTCTGATGCGTGAAGGCAAGATTCCTGACGACTGGTTCGCGGCCCAGGTCGCGCAGGCCGATAGTGCCGACGGAGATATCGATACCTTGTCGGGACGGATCGCGCAGATCCGGACCTGGACTTTCGTGGCAAATCGCCCGGACTGGCTGGCCGATCCCGGGCACTGGCAGGCAATTTCGCGCGAGGTCGAAAATAAATTGTCCGATGCGCTGCACCAAAGGCTTACGGAGCGTTTCGTTGACCGCCGGACCAGTGTATTGATGCGCCGCCTGCGGGAAAACACGATGTTGGATACGGAAATCGGCAAGACGGGTGAGGTGATCGTTGAGGGCCATGTGATCGGCCGTCTCGACGGATTTACGTTCGCGCCGGATGCGGCGGAGGCGGGTTCCGAAGCCAAGGCCTTGCAGGCGATCGCGCAAAAGGCGCTAGCTGGCGAAATCGAGGCGCGCGCGGAGAAATTGTCGGGGGCGGCGGACGACCAGTTTGTGCTGACCTCGGATGGCACCATTCGCTGGACGGGAGACGCGGTGGCGCGACTGGTGGCTGCAGACGACGCGCTGCATCCGCGGCTGCGGATCATTTCCGACGAACGGCTGACCGGAGCGCCGCGCGAGGCGGTGCAAGCCAGGCTCGATCTATGGCTGAAAACCCATATCGAGAAGCTTCTCGGGCCGCTGTTCGAGTTGTCTAAAGCGGAGGATATCACCGGTATCGCACGCGGCATTGCCTTCCAGTTGATCGAGGCGCTCGGCGTGCTGGAGCGGCAAAAGGTCGCTGCGGAACTAAAGGATCTCGATCAGCCGTCGCGCTCGTCCTTGCGCAAGTACGGGGTGCGTTTCGGCGCTTACCATATCTATTTCCCCTTGCTTTTGAAGCCGGCTGCACGGTCGCTGGCCTCGCTGTTGTGGGCGCTGAAGCAGGAGAATGCCGACCTTTCGGCGCTGTCCAGCGCGCAGCATCTCGCAAGCAGTGGCCGCACTTCGTTCCCGGCGGACAAGCTGCTCGATCGCGACGCCTATCGCGCCCTCGGCTATCGGCAATGTGGCGAACGCGCCGTCCGCGTCGATATCCTCGAAAGGCTTGCCGACCTGATCCGTCCGGCTCTGTCATGGCGGGAAGGGGCGCCCGGCGAAAAGCCCGCTGGCGCATTCGATGGCCGCGGGTTTGTCGTGACGCAGGCCATGACGTCGCTCGCGGGCACTGCTGGTGAGGATTTTGCTTCCATCCTGAGCGCTCTTGGCTATCGCATGGAGCGGTGTCCGGTACCGACACCTGCAACGGAGAGCGGTCCTGTGACGGGGATCACCGCGGAAGCGGTTTCTGGCGGAGCACCGGAAAGCGTGTCGCAGCAAGCGGTTGCGATGGATGTCGTGCTTGAGGGTCAGGAGTCTGTTTCCGACCGCGCGGATACAGCCGATATCGGACCTGTTGAACCGGAGACCGCGGTGGATGCGGGTTCATCCGGAGTCGCGGCGACGGCCTTAGAAGCGGCGACTGAAGTTGCCGAGGAGCCGTCCGCGGCATCGCCAGTTGTCGGCGCCTCGGCGGCTTCCAACGCCGGCGAGGCGGCCATCAACAATGGTGTGCCGGTTGATTCCGCTCCCGTTGTTGCCGGGAGCGCAATCGAAGGCGATGCGGTCTCCGCCGAGATCGCCGCGAATGTTGCGGCACCGGCTGAGGCGGGTGGCGCGCCGGCGATGATTGAGGTCTGGCGGCCCGGCGGTCGGTCCGCCGATCGGCGTCCGCGTCACGATCGCAATCGGCATCGCCGGCAACAGGCGCGGCCGGATGGCCCGCAGCCGGCAACCGCTGACAAAGAGACGTCCGAGGGAGCGCAAGGGCGCGAGCGGTATGGGCGAGGCCGGCGTGGACAGTCTGCCGGTGGGGCAGCCGAAAGCGCGCCCGCGGGGAACGAGAGGGAATCGCGTGAAGGTAAGGGGGGGCGTCCGCGCGAGCGCTTCAAAAACAAGGGTCGGGACAGGGACCAGGACAAGGGTCGGGGTCAGGGTTCCCGCAAGGGTGGTCGCGAGGGGCGCTCCGACGCCGGACCCTCGCATCGTCCCTACGCCAGCAGCGCGCCGCGCGAGCGCGAGCAGTCGATAGATCCGAACTCGCCGTTTGCCAAACTGGCCGCACTCAAAGAGCAGCTTGCCGGCCGCAAGGATTGAACGGTCGGTCCTGAGAGCATTTCCGGCTGAGTGGAATCCGGATGCTCTCAATCAATAACTTGCGCGTATTCTGATCGCAAAACCGGTATCCACTTTTACGGAACACGCGCTAGCGGCGTGGTTTCGCGATTGGAGTGACCCGTTGGGTGTGTTGGAGCGCCAGCGTCTCGATAGATGGTTGTGGCATGCGCGGATGGTCAAAGCCCGCACCCAAGCTGCTGCGCTGGTCGAGGCGGGCCATGTTCGTGTCAACGGCATACGGGAGAAATCCCCCGGTCACTCGCTCAAAATGTCTGACGTGCTCACGATCAGACTGGAGCGAGGCATCCGTATCCTTAAGGTCACGGGATTTGCCGAACGGCGAGGCGGTTCGACCGCAGCACGAACCCTTTATGATGACATGTCGGATGTTTCCGGCGGAGCTGATAGCTAGATTGTGATTCAGCTGCACCCGCGCGTGCGACCGTCGTCGTCCGTTTCGATCCGGTTCCTCAGTCGCGGTTCATGGATAACTTACGCCCGCTGAGCGGTTCCCCCGCTTGCGGCAGTGCTATTCCTGCGCTACCCCAGCCTGCAAAACTGAGCGTGCCGGAGCCTTGGATGACTTACGTCGTCAACGATGCCTGTATCAAATGCAAATATACCGATTGCGTTGAAGTCTGCCCTGTCGATTGCTTTTACGAAGGCGAGAACATGCTCGTCATTCATCCGGATGAGTGCATCGATTGCGGTGTTTGCGAACCGGAATGCCCCGCCGAGGCCATCAAGCCGGACAGTGAGCCGGGGCTCGAGAAGTGGCTTGAAGTCAATGCCGAATACGCCAAGAGCTGGCCAAACATCACGCAGAAAAAGGAGGCTCCGCCGGACGCCAAGGAATTTGAGGGCCAAAATGGCAAATTTGAGAAATATTTTTCTTCGAATCCCGGCGCGGGGGACTGAGTCTTTCCGGCCTGTTTCATGCGTCTGATTTTGGGCAGACGTTTACTGGCCACGATTTACCTTTTTGCGACCAGAAGCGCCGGAAGTCCCGCCAGAGTGCGGGCGGGCGAGCATAAATCATTGATTTTCGCGGAAAATGTGCTAAACTGAACGGGTTTTCGAATTCGACGGTGCTTTTACCTGCTTATGGGTCCGGAAGGGCTCTGGCGTGAACATCCAGGAAGGCGTGGGAATACCCGCGCGCAGGCTGTGTCACAGAAAACACGCAAAAAAACGAACTCGAGGGCCTCTACCCCTCACCGCGGTGCAGCAAAAGCTCGTACCCGGACTGCTGCCCCGATCACCCGAACGACGGCTGCCAAGGGCTCGGCCGGAAAATCCTCAAGAAATAAAAGAGGCGAAATGCCAAGCAAGACCGCCAGGATGTCCGCTAAGACCGCGACTTCTAAGACCGCTGCTTCGAAAGCTGCTGCTTCGAAAGCCGGTTCGAAGACGATTGCTTCGAAGACCGCGTCCGCCTCGAAGGTAGGTTCAAGGACCTCTGTCAAGCCGACTGTAAAGTCCGCTGCGAAAGCAACCATGGCCAATAAGCCTGCGGTCAATACGCCTGCAGTGAAGTCTGTTGCAAGGGCTGCCGCACACGTCGAGGAGCCGAAGAAGGTTCTGACCCAGCGCCAGGGGTTCAAGACCAACGAGTTTGTGGTCTATCCGGCGCATGGTGTCGGCCAGATTTTGGCGATCGAAGAACAGGAGATTGCCGGAGCCAAGCTCGAACTGTTCGTCATCAATTTCATCAAGGACAAGATGACACTGCGGGTGCCGACGGCGAAGATTGCCAATGTTGGCATGCGTAAGCTGTCCGAGCCTGGTCTGGTCAAGCGGGCGCTCGAAACCTTGAAGGGCCGCGCGCGCATCAAACGCACCATGTGGTCGCGACGGGCGCAGGAATATGAAGCGAAGATCAATTCCGGGGACATTGTTGCGATCGCCGAAGTGGTCCGCGACCTCTATCGGTCGGAATCTCAGCCCGAGCAGTCCTACAGCGAGCGTCAGCTCTACGAGGCTGCGCTTGATCGTCTGTCGCGCGAGATCGCGGTCGTTCAGCACGTCACGGAGACCGAAGCAGTCAAGGAGATCGAGGGGCAGTTGGCCAAGAGTCCCCGCCGCGGCGCCAAGGCGGAGATGGACGCCGAGGCCGACGGCGACATGGAAGCCGATGGTGATGATGCTGCGGTTGCCGACGAGGCTGCGTAACCGGGTTCTGGCGAACCAAGACAAACAAAAAGCCCGGCCGGGAGGCCGGGCTTTTTGCTGTGTGCTGTTCTGATTCCGTCAGGCGCGCATCCTTCGTTTGCTCTCAAGCACTCTTCCTCCACTTGCGCATGTGGATCGGCAATGTGCTTCCCGCTCGACCCGGCTTTGGCGGATTTCGGCCTGAAGTGAGAGGACGCTCTCGCAAGCGCGAGCGAAGCGTCAAGGGATTCTGTGCTAGTTTAAATCCGTCCTGATGCGCGGTGCTTCGCGTCACTCCACCACGATCTTGACCCGGCTGCGGACACTGACTTGGGCGCGCGGATCGAGGCCATTGACGACGCGAAAACGCTCGGCGGGATGATCGACGCCTGCCATGCGGTGTGACAGCGATTCCACGGTATCGCCCGGCTGTACGGTGATCACCTTGATTCGCAGCGGTCGTGCTGCCTGAATCTCGTCCAGCGACAGACGGCGGAAGGAGGCGACCGTTTCACGCGCGTTGCGTTCGCTTTCCGTTGTCTTGCGACGGGTGGCGAAAATGAAGCGATAGACGTCGCTGCCGAAGCGCAAGGCATAAATCCGGAACTGCCATTCCTCACCGCTGGCAACCGCTGATGCCGCGGGAAAGCCGTTGATAGTTAGCTCCTCGGTCGATGCCTTGTTGACGTTCTCCATCCACCCGGAGTTGAGATATTCGGTAAGCTTCTGTTCCGCGGGCACCCGGACCACGTCGAAACGCATGGCCTGACTGCCGCCCTCGCGAACGCCGATCACTGCCTGAGCCGTATTGTCGAGTACGAAACCTTCTGGCGCCTGAAACGTAAAGCCGAGCTTTGGATGCAGGAAACGCCGGCCACGAACGAACCCCTCACTCGGATCCTCGCCGTAGACAACGTTGTCGATCGCGTCGAGGTAAGTCTCGCGGTCTCGTTCGCCTTGCGCGGGAGCACTGTATTGCCGCGCATTGACCTGCGCGTTCTGAACGCGTTCTGGCGTTGCGGGATGCGACGACAGGAAGTCCTGCGAGCGCGGGTCCAGCGAGGGCTTGCCGGCCTTGAGCGCCGCATTGCGTTCCATTGCCGTGAGGAAGCGCGCTGCGCCATAGGGGTCAAAATGGGCCCGCGCGGAAATCCCGACGCCGATGCCGTCGGCCTCGAACTCCTGGGTGCGCGAAAAGCTTGCGAGCGTCAGCTTGGATTTGGCGAGCGCCAGCGCCGTCAGATCCGGGTCGGTTCCCATTTCGGTGACGACGTGGCTGACGAGAGCGGCCTGCCGCGCCTGGTCTTCGCGGATGGTGGCGTGCTTGGCCAGAACATGCGCCATCTCGTGCGACAGCACGGAGGACAATTCCGAGGTGTCGTTGGCGAGCGCCATCAGGCCGCGTGTCACGTAAAGCTGGCCGGTTGGCAGCGCGAAGGCGTTCACCGCGCCTGAATTGAGGATCGTGACCTTGTAGGTGAGGTCGGGCCGCTCGGACGCCGCCACAAGCCGCTCGACCGTTTTGTTGATCAGCGCTTCGAGTTTGGGATCGTCATACGCCCCGCCGTAAGAGGCGAGGATGCGCTCGTGCTCGCGGTCGGACGCTGGAGTATGGGTCGCGGCCCGCGCGGGCTTTATCGGTTTGACGGATGAGGGAGAGTCGGTCTGGAACCGGGTCATGTCGCCGCATCCACTGAGGGCAAGCGCCGCGCAGAGCAGCACGACAGGCGCAGCCAAAAGGCGGCTCACTCCTGTCCCGCGCCATACTGGGCTCGCCGTCATGGTCGCAACGTTCTCCCTCGGATTGAAGTTTCGATTTCAGCAGTCGCAATCTGTCAGCAGATCTGATGGCAAATGCTGACACTCGACCGCCGCATCTTGTATGTCCAGCGTAGGCCCGGTGGGCTTCGGCAGAACACCGAGCCCTCTAGTCGCCGGCCACTTCGATCTGCCCAACCCGGAGCACCTCAATCCGCGGTCCTCCGCGTCGTTCGACCCAGCCGCGGACCCGAACCCGCCGATGTTCGAAAGACGTCGGCACTACGCCTGCCGCCTCGAAGGATGGCAGTATGCGCCTTGAAATAGTCGCAGCAAAGTCTCGTGTCCAGCGTGGGCCGAAGTTGAGATATATAGTGCCGCCGGCCTGCCTGACAGACCGGACGTAGCCTTCCACGATGGTGAACTGCCCAATACGCGCCAAAATATCGCCCGGACGTTCAGCGTTTTTGACGATAGATGATTCTGCCCAGGTTCCACGCCGGGCCTGTCGCGCTGTCGTTTCCGCAGCCGTGAGTTCCGCCGCGCACGCCTTGTCGGTGACGTCGGCAGACACAAGCGCGTCGCCGCGTGCCAGAAGATCACTTTGGACCGAAATCGCGGACGGTCCAAGATATATGAAGGCGGTTTGCCGGCCATAGCGATCCGGATCGTCGTGCTCTCCGCGCAGGATCACGCGCCGACCGATCAGTCCTGCGAGTGCTGGCTGGCGATTGGCGGCCTCTCCCGCGATCACTTCGACGCCCGCGAGACGCACGTCACGGCCATCATCGAGACGCAGCGTCCGCGGGTCAATGACAGCGCTCACGACGCCGTCATTCTGAATGACCGGTTGGCAACCGTCGGCGAGTGTCTGAGCTGCGCTGAACAACATTCCACAGAGCACCACTCCGAGCAAAATATTGCACGTGCCGGGAGGCTTGGCCGTGACCTGATGACCGCACCTCAAGACGTTATCCGAGGACGAGGTTGCTATTTCGATCCGGGACCGGAAATCGCGCCGCGCGCGACCAACCTGTTCCAGATGAACAGCACCACAATCGCGCCGATGGTTGAGGTGATGAAGCCTGCGCCCTGATCAGGGCTGTAGTGACCGATCGACTGCCCGATGAAGGTGGCGAGGAACGCACCGCCAATGCCGAGCGCCGTGGTGAGGATGAATCCGCTCGGATTGTTCGGGCCGGGCGATAAGAACTTTGCGATAACGCCGGCGATGAAGCCGACCAGAATGATCCAGAGAATGCCGCTCATGATGAAAGTCCTTCCTCAAAATAATCGTGACGGTGAACTCTCCGCGAGATCGGTCAGCCCCCGGGGGCGACCACTCCCGCAGCGAGTGCAATCCTAAAGCAGTCGCGATAGCTCATTCTCCGTCGGCAGGCGCCCGTCGGGCGTCAGATGGTGGACGACCTCGGGCAGGTGCTGACTCAATCCGGCGAGCAGTTCGTCCCGCGACAGGCCGGTCTGTGCTGTCAGGGCGTTGATCTGGTCGGCGCCGAGCGCGTCGGCGAGGTCGCGCGGTGCGATCTGCTTGTTTGGTCCCGGGCTAACCCAGGAATTAGCTGTCTCACCATGGCCTTTGTTCTGAAGCTGCTTCAGCAGGTCGCCGAGGCCGCCGCTCAGAATGCTTCCGGCCGCACCGCCTGCCAGCAGGCCACCAAGCCCGCCCTTGAGCAGGTCACTAAGGCCGCCTCCGCTGCCGGGCAGACCAGCATTGACCGTGCCTCCGGGTGGGCCCGCATTGATCGTGCTTCTGGGCGTGGGAGCCGGCGGCGCGGACGGGTTGGCTCCAGAATGGCTTCCGGTGAGATGTTTCAGCGCCTTGTAGCCCAGCACAGCGAGGATCGCCATTGTCAGCGGCGACATGCCGCTGCTTTCGCTTTCCTTATTGGGCTCGCTTGGACCGCGCGGGCCGTTCTGCATTCCGTTGAGGACGTCGAGCAAACCCATGATCATCTCCTGTTGCGATCCAGCCCCGCGGCAAAAAAGATAAGGTTGCCATATGACAGTCACAAGGCATTTTTGGCGGGCGAAGAGGCTGCCGCTTCATTCAGCAAGCGAAACAAGAGTGGCTGGGAAGATGAATGGCGGATCCGGGGAAAAGCGCTCGACGAGCGTAACGGGTCGCCGTGTCCTTTTTAGGACGTCTGCTTTAGGACGCCTGCCTTGTGAAATGGCGAGCCGTACCGGTAGTGCATGTTGGCGAGACCTCCGGTCCGGTTGGAGTGGGCCGCGCGACGGCACCAGCTTTTGAATCGGCAAAACGATTCGGCTTGCCCGAGACGCTGATGTGCCGGATAAGTGGCAGGGTTCGGCGTACAGTCCCGGTAGCTCAGCTGGATAGAGCACAGGTTTCCTAAACCTGGGGTCAGGGGTTCGACTCCCTTCCGGGACGCCATTTCCGAAATTCTAGTTTGCAGCCTCGTCGCCTAACTGACTCGCTGAACCGCCGGTGGCGTCCAGGTGCCATCCACCAACGCCGCCTTCGGCCAGTATGCACGTACATAGAGGGTGAAATCGCCACCCTTAGGCGCCGGCAGCCAGTTGTCGCGCTGCGCGGCCGGCGGTGCGTCGGCCTGCACACCATCGGAGTTGTGTTCCAGCGCCTTGCCCACCACAGCGATATGTTTTGCATGAACAGTTCACCGGTTGGCCACCGTGCGCCCACGCAGTAGTGCGCGATGATTCCGAACGTCAGGAATACGCCAAGATGAAGAGGCCGAGGCCCCATTTGGCAAAGTGCGTGCCGATGATCATGACCTCATCTCCTGCAGCCCGCGACTTGCATTGCTGGCTACGGCTCGAATGCGAAAACCTTGTTCCAGTCCTGCTTCATATCGACGACAGTCCAGCCTTTGGCCTTCGCCTCCTCCCAAGCTTTGTCGAGTTGCCCGACCTTCGACGGGTGATCGTAGGCATATTCACGCGCCGCATCGGTGTGGTGCACGATCCCGGCAAAGCGCGCCCCGCTTCCCGCCATGGTCCATTGCAGCATCTGATGGTCGCCGTCCGAATTACCGAAGGCGTGAATCGGGCGCCGGCCGATCATCATGTTGATGCCGACGGGCTTGCCCGGCCCATCGTCGATGAACTGGACCTTGGCCGTCTTCAGCAACGACGGCCTGCCCGCGGTGTCTAACTGATATTTTGTGACGCCGGACGAGCCGATCACTTGCTCGGGCGGAATGCCGTAGGCCTTTTCCGCCCACACCCGCATGAACTCGACGCCACCACCCGACACGATAAAGGTCTTGAAGCCGTTGGTTCGCAGATAGGCCAGCAGTTCGACCATCGGCTGATAGACGAGCTCGTTATAGGGTCTGTTGAAGCGGGGATGTTGCGCGGTTGCGAGCCAGTCGGCGACCGACTTTGCGAATTCATCCGTTGTCATGCCGCTATGCGCTGCAGTCACCAGAGTCAGCAGGCCTTTCTCGCCTTGCTCGGCGAGCGCCTTCTTGTCACCGGAGAGGAACGCCTTGAACGGCTGCTGGCTTTTCCATTCCGGATGATGCGGCGCCATCGCCTTGACGCGGTCGAGCGCAAAGGCGGCTTGAAAATAGATCGGCTGCTCACACCATAGCGTGCCGTCATTGTCGAACACCGCGATACGCTCGGCCGGAGGCACGAAATCTGCGCCGCCTGGTGTCGTGATCCGCGCGACGAAGTCGGTGATTGATGTCCTGACTGCGCCGCTATTCCAGGACGGCAGCGGGTCATTCTGCGCGAGGGCGTTGGAATACGGAAGGATGACGCAACAGAACCCCATCAGCACGCCGAAGACGGCGCTCCGAACGACGGTCGCAAGGGACGCAACCATAGCAGTCCTCACACAGGTTTGAGAGTGAAGGGGTTGAATCAACCCGGCTCGCTCGTAGACGAGCCGGGTGACGCGCGGTGTGGCGACGCGCCTATTTGACCCCGCGTTGCTGAATTTGCTCGTCGATCATCCTGTTCAACCCGCCGCGAATGCGGTCGAGGTCGAGGTTCTTCTTGAACGACTCCCTGCGTTTGATGCCATCCATCTCGCTTTCCAGGATGTTCGCTGGATTGAAGCTCGGCGGGAATGAGCGCGGCGGAAAGTCCTTGAACGACGCCGCAAACTGAAAAACCTCATCCATGACGCCATACATGAAGCCGACATGATCGAGTTGCCAATCCCAGAAGGTGTTGGATGTGAAGTCTGCGCGTTCGAATGGGTCCTGAAACAGGTTGAAGATTTTTTGCAATCGAAGGGTCGTGAACGGTTCGGCCCACAGACCCATGGTGCCTTGCATACGCTGCTCAGAGAACACGCATTTGTAGTCACCCTGCCGATAGGCTACCAGCAAACCGTCGTCGTTCGAATAGAAGAACGCATTGCGAGCGCTCTTGGTGCCGTTGTTGTTCGCGGCACTGCCGCTCACGTTGCGCAGGAAGTTCGATTGATCGAACCCATCGAGGTGCACCTTGTAGTTGATGCCGTTCGCGGTGTAGCCCGCCTTGAGCTTGTTGACGATGTCCGGCTCGCCCGCAATGGCGCAGAAAGTCGGTATCCAGTCGTTGTGGCTCATCAGTTCATTCGAGACGGTGCCGGGTTTGATGGAGCCCGGCCAGCGCACGAGGCACGGCACGCGGAACGCACCTTCCCAGTTGGTATTTTTCTCCGACCGGAACCAGGTCATGGCGCCGTCCGGCCAAGTATTCATGTGGGGACCATTATCGCTTGAGTAGATGACGATGGTATCGTTCGCGATGCCCATATCATCCAGCGCTTTGAGCAGCGTGCCGACCGTGTCGTCGTGCTCCATCATGCCGTCGATGTACTCGCTGTCGCCGTGTGTGTAGCGGCCGCGGTGTGAGGCACGGACATGTGTTCGCAAGTGCATGCGGGTGCCGTTGAACCAGCAGAAGAACGGTTTCCCGGCTGCCTTTTGCCGTTTCATGTAGTCGATAGCCGCCGCCGATGTTTCATCGTCGATTGTTTCCATGCGCTTCTTGGTGAGCGGGCCGGTGTCTTCGATCGTCTGTTTGCCGATTTTTCCGAATCTCGGATCGACGGTAGGATCATCGTGGTCGGTCGCCTTGCACTTCAGGACGCCGCGCGGCCCAAATTTTGCGCGATAGGCCGGGTCTTTTGGATAGTCCGGCAATTCCGGCTCTTCCTCCGCATTGAGATGATAGAGGTTGCCGAAGAATTCGTCGAAGCCGTTCACGGTCGGTAGTGATTCATTGCGGTCACCGACATGGTTCTTGCCGAATTGGCCGGTCGCATAACCAAGATTTTTGAGCAGGCCACCAACCGAGGGGTCCAACTGGCTCATGCCCATCGGCGCGCCAGGGAAGCCAACCTTGCTGAGCCCGCTGCGCATGATGTGCTGGCCGGTGAGAAACGCCGAGCGACCCGCGGTGCAGGACTGCTCGCCGTAATAGTGCTGCATCTTGAGACCCTCGCGGGCAATGCGGTCGATGTTCGGGGTTTCGTACCCCATCAAACCGTTCGAGTAGGCGCTGATATTCGCGATGCCGACGTCGTCGCCCCAGATCACCAAGATATTTGGCTGCCGGCCGGGCGGAGACGTTGTTGTCGTGACCGGCGCAGCCTTTTGTCTCTGGGCCTCCGCGGGTGCCGCCATTGTCGCCAATGTCACCAGTGCCGACGAGCCCAGCAGAATATTCCGGCGACTGAGAGCGTGATTGTCGGCCTTGTTCGATGGAGCTACGGGTTTGTCTTGGTCGTTCGTACTGCTCGTCATTGCACTCTCCGTTCTTCACAAGGAAGTTGAAGGTCACTGCGCAGCGAGTTTCCTTGTCACACAGCGAAATCCGACATGGCTGGTCGACGTATCGACCGGCTCGGCGTGACGCGCGGCGGGGCGGTAGCGGCGGCAATAGTTCGGCGCGCAGAGGTGCGAGCCGCCTTTGAGGACTTTGCGAGGAATCTTGATGCTTGGCTGGCAGGGATCGTAACTCGCGTCCTCTCTGCCGCCGCGCGGGTTTTCGGGGATGCAGCACGCCTTGGGCGCATCGGCTTCATGCTTTGGGGTGTACCAGTCACTGGTCCACTCCCACACATTGCCGATCATGTCGTGCAGACCGTAACCATTCGGCGGAAATGCCGTTACCGGCGAAGTGCGTTCGTAGCCGTCTTCATTCAGGTTCTGCCGCGGGAATTCGCCCTGCCAGGTGTTGGCCATGTGGTGGCCGTTCGGCGTGAATTCATTTCCCCACGCAAATTCCATCCCCTCGAGTCCGCCGCGCGCGGCAAACTCCCATTCTGCCTCGGTCGGCAGTTCCTTGCCGGCCCAGGTTGCATAAGCCAGCGCGTCGGCATAAGCGACGTGGACCACCGGATGATGGTCCTGCACGTTGATGTTGCTCTTCGGTCCATAAGGATGCCGCCAGTCGGCACCCTTCATGAACGTCCACCACTGGCTCCAGTCGCGGAGATTGACTAAGCGCGCGGGCGGACAGAAAACAAGCGATCCCGCATAAATCATCTCCGGGCGAGCGCCTGGATAGTCTTTGGGATCCGGCGGCACCTCCGCAACGGTGACATGGCCGGTTGCTTTCACAAACTGTTTGAACTGCCGGTTCGTGACAGGTGTTTTGTCGATCCAGAACCCATCAACCGTCACGCGATGGCTGGGCGCTTCTTCGGGATAGTGACGGTCGGAGCCCATGCGGAACGTGCCGCCGGGAATCCAGACCATCTCATTCAATGACGCGCTGGCTCGCCCGGGTTTCTGAACATCGGCCTGCGCCATGGTGATGCCCCCGTTGCTCCAAGGCTATTGGGGGCAATAATCCCAGAAGCCCTGCCTGCGGGAGGAGTCCGTGTAGTACCAGCAGATTCCAGGCGAGGGCGCCGCGGATGCAGGCAAAAATTTCACTGGCGAAAAAGATGATAATGCAGCACGGACGGCTTTAAATCCACACAGCGACATTTGTCAGGCCCACCACTTCTCGTGTTTCAGGACCACCGAACGAACGGACGTGTCAGCCTTGTTGTCTTTAGTATTCGCTGAAAGAACTTCCGCGGTCGCTTGGCAATGATTTCAAGTCAAACAGTTGCAGCACAGTTTAACGTAATTCCTTAAGGATGTCATGGGTGGTTTTTGCAAACGTAGCGCGGTGCCGCACGCTCGTTAAAAATCGGCTTTCGTCCGCTTGGACAATGGGGAGAAATTTGATGCGAGTTGTTCACGCCGCTTCCTGGACGGCGGACAGGCAGAGTATTCGTTCCGACACTTGCAGGGTCATGACGTCAACGAGAGCGAAACAGTTTGGGCTGCGCAGATGACGATGGGGATGTCAGTATTTGGTTCTGATCGCGGTCGCGGAAGGCACTGAGGATGAGCCTACGTGGATCGGGAGCGATACGGTGAGGTATCCCGCCGTTCCCTCCATGCGGTTCTGCACATCGAATTCGCGGTACACCTTGAGACGCGTTGAAATTGGAAGTTTTCCAACCTCGAAATCGTATCCAATCGTGCCACCGAGTGCCGCCGCTCGGCCTTTAAAAGGACCAAGTACAGCACCCGTTCCGGTATCATCGGTGAGCTGCTGATAGTAGTAGCCGACGAGTCCGACGGAGATGTCCTTGTTGAGGGATTTCGACGCTGCCCATTCGAGATGGAATTCATTTCCAGTTTTGTAGTCGGTTGCTGTGTTGGGTTGATTGAAAGTGAATCCCGCGGCTGCGGAAAGGTCGACCCCCGTAGCTGGATCAAGCCACGTCAGCGCACCGGATACGTCCACCGCCGGCCGATTGAGGGAAGCGTTTGAAAGTTGACCGGTAACATAGCTTCCGGACGGGATAATGCCTGCAATGCCAAGCTGCCAATGGAGTTTGCCAGCGTGCCAGCCGACGAACGAGTTGACGAAAATGTCGCTCATGTTGAATTCGGCGTCGGTTACGTTTCGCCCGATGGGCCCGAACCGGGGAGAATTCACCAGCAGATTCGCATTGATGCGCGGTTCACCGAACGGCGTGGTGACTGAAACGGCAAGATCGCCGCCGAGAACCTTTGCTGGCGTCACCCAGACCAGCGTCGGAAGGTTGAGCCAACTTGGCGCGCTGATACCGGCTGTCAGCAGACCGCCAGTCGGGAGCGCACGGCCCGCGCCGATCTTGCCAGTATAGAAGTACATATCGTCCTGGAAATAGAGCCCTTCCGGTGGCGTGAACCGGCCATAGGACCCTTCCCACCCAGCAGATAGGCTCCGACTCCGCCTTCAGCGGCTAGGGCGGATCCACCAAACGATAACAACATCCCGCCGGCGACCAACGTCGCTTTCAAGCCGTAGTGCATCGCCAACCCCAATTAAGAGTGAGAACGATCCAACGATCACAATCGGAGATCAAACTTAGGCGAATCGCTCAAAGCGCAGCAATCGATTTTTCGGATGCACTGTTTTAGCGGGGCCACTTGGGTGTCGATAGAAGCTTGATGCAACATTCTAGTTCGAACTAGCTGTGAAATCGGAAGCAAGATTGTCGGGTGCCGTTCAGGCGGCGAATCCCTTCCGCGATTCAAGGGGCGGATCACCTTCCAGTGGGGCCAGTTCACAATTTAAGGATCAATCGCGAGCGGTTGGCTCGAGACAGTTTTTAGAATGGATATAAATCATTGCGGTTGCAGAAGAATTATGGACGCAATAACGATTGGAGGCCCATCGCGCGACGGTGACGTCGTTTCGGCATCCTAAACCTTGGCCTTGGCATCATGGTTCTTTTTGCTCTCGGTTCCGTGCATCTGCGGTTGCTGTCACCGGCTCAATCTGCGCGCCGACGATGCACAGGTTGGTCCGCGGGGTGCCTATGAGCTGGGATTTTCACAACCTGTTCGTCCGGCACGCTCGCGAAATCAACCGCTTCCTCCGTCGTCGCGGGCACAATGCCGAGACAGCCGCCGACATCACGCAGGATACTTTTCTACGGGTGCTGGCGTCGCCTCCTGCGGCAGTCTGCACCAAGCACAATCCTCGGGCCTATCTCTATCAGGTCTCGCGTAGTCTTAGCGTCAACCATCACCGTCGGGAGAGTTTGATCCAGACGACTGATCTCGACGAGGCTGCCGCCGTCGCCGATCCTGCGCCCACGGCGGAGGCCGTCGTTTATTCGCGCCAGTGCCTCACCCAGACACGGCGAGCGCTGGCGGAGCTTCCCGAGCGCACGCGCAAGGCCTTTGAGATGCATCGGCTGGGCGAGCACACGATCCAGGAAGTCGCGGATGAGTTGAACGTGTCGGCTTCGCGGGCCTGGGTTCTGATCCGGAACGCCTACCAGCATATCCTGACGCGAGTGGACGATTTCTGAGCCTTTAATTTGTCTGCTGTGTGAAATTCGACGCTGCTCGTTTGTATAAGTTATGGTAGGCGCGATGCTCGACCTGTGGTCGGCGCCTATCGAAGGGATATGAATGAGCCAACCCGGGCTAGATCAAAATCGGCTCACGGATGAAGCGATCGACCTCGTCATCCGCTTGCAGAATGACCCCGGCAATCCGGTTGCGACCGAGATGGTGCGGGTCTGGCGCACGCGCAGCGCCGAGCATGAGCGCATCTGGGCGCGGGTAGCCAAGGTCCACGGCGCCAGCGGCAAGGTTCTGACCCGGCGTCGCAGTGCGGAACGTCGCGAAAAACTGGGACTGACGCGCCGAAATTTCGTGATCGGCGGCCTCATCGGCGTTGGTGCCGTCGGCGCCAGCTATTCCATTCTTCCCCGTGCCTTGCTTCTCAGCCGGGCCGACCATGTCACTGCAAAGGGTGAAATCCGCAGCGTCAATCTTCCGGACGGAAGCGTCGCGACGCTCGGGCCGGATAGTGCCATTGCCTTGGACTTTACGGCCCGACTGCGCCGCGTTCAGCTTCTGGCTGGCATGTCGTTCTTCGATGTCGCATCCGAGTCGCAGCGCGCCTTTACCGTTCAGGCTGCCAAGCTGACGGCGACGGCGCTAGGTACGGCCTTCGATGTTGCCAACGATGCCGGCATGCTCTCGGTCTCGGTTGATCATGGCGTCGTCGAAGCGCAGGCGCCAGGCTCGACGATCGCGGCGGGCACGAAGCTCACGGCCGGGGAGTGGGTGACGATCGATAGCGCCACCCATGCCATCGAGCGCGGATCGCGCGAAGCGAGTCAGATCGCGTCATGGCGCGACAACCTTATCGTCGCCGAGAAGGAAGCAGTCTCGGCGCTGGTGGCGCGCATCGGCCGCTGGATTCCGGGACGGATTGTGATGGCCGATCCCTTTATCGGCTCTCAGCGGGTCAGCGGTATTTTTGATTTGAATAATCCTAAACGGGCACTCGAAGCCGTCGTGCATCCGGCTGGCGCTCATATCCGGCAGGTTTCATCGTTCCTGACGGTGATTTCCCCCATCTAAAAATAACTTCGTAGATACGTGAAAAAATCACGGCCCCGATTGTATCAGCTACAGGGGTTGGCGCGTCCGAGCGTTCAGGCAACCGCAGGCCCCTTCACGAGACGAATTTGGGGTGGGACTTATGGGTTACAAGGCTCGGACGTTTTCTGGCAGGACCAACAGAAGCAGGGTGTTGGCCGCAGCGCTGATGATGAGCACGGCGATCGTCGCCGGCGTCGGCGTGACAGATCGCGAAGCTTATGCCCAGAACGCGGCGCAGGCTTCGTTCAATGTGCCGGCTGGCCCGCTCAATCGCGCACTGACGGCATTTGGTCGACAGGCCGGCCTGCAAGTGACATATCTGACCAGCATTGGGACCGGAAAGACGTCGCCGGGCATCTCAGGTTCGGCCACGCCTGAACAAGCGCTCGCGCGCATTCTTCAGGGCACCGGCCTGAGCTACCGTTTCACCAACGCCACTACGGTTGCGATCTCGCAGCAGGCAGTGAGTGGCGGTGGCGGCGCGACGCCGGCTGGCGCGATCGCCCTTGACACCATCGATGTGCAGGGTGAGAGCGCCACGGGTCCGGTTCAAGGTTACGTCGCGAACCGAAGCGTCACGGCAACCAAAACCAACACGCCGCTGATTGAGGTGCCGCAGTCGATCTCGGTCATAGGCGCGGAGCAGATTCGCGATCAGAAGCTGGTTTCAAAATTCGATGATACGCTGCGCTATACGCCGGGTGTCGTTGCCGGGACCTTTGGGACGGATTTTCGCGACGACTGGTTCATGATCCGTGGTTTTGACGCCCAACAGGACTCACTTTTCCTCGACGGCATGAATCTCTTCTATTTTGCGTTCGCCGGCTTTAAACTGCAGCCATTCAATCTCGAGCGTGTCGAGGTGCTGCGCGGCCCATCGGCCTCTCTCTACGGCGGATCGGCGCCGGGCGGACTGGTCAACGCCGTGAGCAAGCTGCCTCCGGCGGAGCCCATTCGTTATATCGAGGCCGGCGTCAATAATTTCGGCAACGCCTATACGCAGTTCGACTTCGGCGGTCCTGTCGAGATGCAGCCGGGCAACGGCAAGTTGCTCTACAGAGTCGTCGGCCAGGTTCAGGGCGGCGGCACGCAAACGAACTTCGTCAATAATGACAATTATTTCATTGCGCCGTCCGTGACGTGGATGCCCGACATAGACACGCGACTGACGGTCTTCGCGATGGCGTCTCACAACCAGACCAGAGCACCGAATTTCTTGCCGTATGAAGGCACCGTGACCAATGCTCCGTTCGGCCGGATACCGACCAACCTTTTCACCGGTGACCCCTCGGCTGACCGTTATACGCGCACCCAACAAATGGTCAGTTACCAATTCGAAAAGCATCTCACGGACAATGCGACGTTCCGCCAGAACGCGCGCGCTGCGCATGTCGAGGTGAATTACACGGGAATGTTTGGCCAAGGCTGGGCCACCACTCCGGCCGACGCTAACATTATGCGGGGTAACTTCCTTGCGGCCTCGAAAGCGACTCAGCTCAATATGGACAATCAGTTCGAGTATCGCTTCTCCACGGGCCCGTTCCAGCATACCACGCTGATGGGTCTCAACCTCAGGCATTATGCGATCGACGACAAGCAGGGTATCGGAACCGGCACGGATCTGAATGTTCTCAATCCGGTCTATGGCGTTAACACACCCTACGACGGCCCGCTTTACCAGGACACTTATCTGACCCAGGGGCAGGTCGGCCTCTACCTTCAGGACCAGATCAAGTGGGAGCGTTTCACGCTGATCCTGTCGGGCCGCAACGATTGGGTAAATCTGATCAACAACGACCGGATTTATACGCCCGTGAGCCGACAGGACAGCAAATTTACCGGCCGCGCCGGGCTGATCTACAACTTTGACAATGGTCTCGCGCCCTATGCGTCATACTCAACGAGCTATAATCCGATCATTGGCCTGAATTCCGCCGGTGGATTGCTGTTACCCGAAACCGCGGAGCAGACCGAAGTCGGCGTGAAGTATCAGCCCGTGGGTCTCAACGCGCGGTTCGGCGTCGCTTTGTTCGACTTGAAGCGCAAGAACGCCCTGACCACCGACCCCAATAACGTATTGTTCCAGACCCAGAATGGCGAGGTGACGTCGCGCGGCCTTGAGCTGGAGGCCCTTGCCAATATTACCCGCGACTTCAAGGTGGTCGCGAGCTACACCAACTACGAGTTATTCGTCAGTAAGGACCTTGATCAGACTTTGATCGGTAAGGTGCCCACGTCGAGGCCGCGCCAGGTGGCTTCGTTGTGGACGGATTACACGATCCGCGAAGGCTCGCTGGACGGGCTGGGTTTCGGCGGCGGCGTGCGCTATGTCGGCTCGTCTTTTGCGGATAATATGAATACTCTTTCCGTACCGGCGGTGGTCCTCGGCGATCTGGCGGTTCACTACGAATGGGCGAACCAGTGGCGCGCGGCGGTCAACGTCGTCAACATCGCCGACACCCAGTATGTCGCGAGCTGCGGCTTTGTTACGTCATGCTTCTACGGCGACCGGCGGCGCATCACGGGAAGTCTCTCCTATAAGTGGTGATGGTGACGGCTTCAAAATCAATCAATGCCTGCAAAGCAAACCTCCGCTGGCTTAATGCTGTGTCTGCATGCGCGGTGATCGGCAGGGTGAGAGATCGCTCATAGCTGATATCATTGTGGTGGCGATCCGGAAGACCGCCACCGCCATCGCGATCTAGGTCTTCGTCGGCCAACGCCGCTCGTGGAACCAGGTGCGGTACTCCGACGACATCTTCGCGCGTTGCGCCTGCGGCGCGTGCCGCTTGCACGTGGATGCCTCCTCGCTGCCTTCGGACGCGCCCCACCTTACCTCGACGCAGTCGTTCGGGTTATAGGCCATCTCGAAGTGCGTTGCCCGGTCGATGACCTCCTTGAGCGAAAGCGTCCATTGCGAGCCATCGCTGCGCATGTAGGATATTTTTCGCGAGGCAAGCTCGGACGCCAGCACCCCTTGCAATTCGCTTTTGAGGTCCGCGATGCTCTTGCCGCTCGGCATCGCATAGCGCGGCGCTCGCCGAATGACGCGATCGGGAAATCCCCGCACGACATCGATCGCGATCAACAAACGGAAATCGCGCGCCGGAGTGGAATAATCTTCCCACGCTCCCGACGTCCCGAAGATCGAGGCGCCGCTGGGCATAGCCACCTCTCCGGCGTGTTTTTGCTGATATTGTCGTCCGTTTTCGACCGAGGTCACACGCGTCTTCACCTGTTCGTTCAGACTTGCGATGGCGTCTGTCATCGCTTTCACGGGATCGAGCGGCTCCGGCGACATCACGTCATCCATGCGATCGTAAAAATCCTCGGCACTCATCTTTGTTTGATCGAGCGAAAAATCTGCGTACTCGGGATTGTTGGTGATTTCGGCGTTGACCAGCCGCCGCAACGAGCCGCCTTTGTTGCGCACGATCGGCCGAAAGTGCTTGAAGCCCGGGCTGCCCAGCGCAGGATCATGCACGAACAGGAAATTGCCGCGCCAGAAACGCTTTCGCGTGATCGAGCCGTCGGGTTCAGCATCGACGGCGAGGAAGACGCCCGGCTTGCCGTTCATCTCCGGCACGCGATGCACGAGCATCAGCACGTGGCCGTAGGGGTCGGCATACATCGTGCCCGGGCGAAGCGCTTCTTGGGTCAGTGAGACAGTATAGAAATCGGTGTTGTCGTCACTCGCGCCGACGCGCGCGGCGCCCGTATGCACGACGTCGCCAACGTCCCGCAGGTATTCGCTGAACGTCGTCGGCCGTTTTGGCCGCACCTTCGGCGGAGCCGCAGGCGTTCCGGTCGACTGCGGCCGGGCAAACCCGGGCAGAAGGATGGGCGGTGGCTCGGGCGGCGGGGCATTGGTGATCGCAGCCGACGCAATTTCCTGTTCCGGAGGCGGCGGCGGACGCGTGACCTCGGGATGCTCCATGTCGAACCACTGGTAGCACTTGGGCGCCTTGCCATTGGCGCCTCGTGAGCAATTGGAGTAGCCGAACGGTAGCCCTATCTTGTAGGCAAAATAGGCGCGCAGAAAGTAAACGAAATCTGCGCAGTCGGGACGAAGGCCCGTCCGCACATTATCTTCACCGCGGCCTAGATAATTGAACAGGAAATTGCGGGATCGGTCGTGCAGGATTTCATGCCAAACTTTCCAAGACAGATCCTGATCGGGGGGCGCGTCAAATAGCTTTTCGATCCATG
The DNA here is from genome assembly GCF_031453995.1 of Nitrobacter vulgaris. Lineage (NCBI taxonomy): Bacteria > Pseudomonadati > Pseudomonadota > Alphaproteobacteria > Hyphomicrobiales > Nitrobacteraceae > Nitrobacter > Nitrobacter vulgaris. The sequence goes on from NZ_JAVDPZ010000006.1 coordinate 181,093, forward strand.
CAGAGAACAAGGATTCCGTCTCGCGATCCCAACTGTTACGCACCTTCCAAAAGGCGCCGGATGGAACAGGCAGAGGGTCTGGTTTGCGCGCGCTTACGGAGATGTCGCGTGTGATCGTACTGCAGTCCGCCGTTGGGTGGTCGAGCGTCAGGGTGGCGTGCCACGTACCGGCGGCCGGGGCGGCGACCTCGGCAAACCAGAAGTACGGCGCACCGCCGCGCCGCTCAGACGAGTTGGCCGCGACGCTTCCGTCGGGCGCAACCAGCGAAATCTTACCCTGGAGCGGCTTTTCGGTGACGATCATGACGCGCAGCGGCGTCCCCTTCCAAGGTGCAAACGGCGAGGGCAAGATCGAGAACCCGGTCGCCTGCTCGCACGTGCCTGGGGCCGCTTCGGCCGGCGGGTCTGTCGTCGCGAAAATGAACGCTGCTGCCGCGGCAGCGGTGAATCGGGTGGCGAGACGAATCTTGCCAACCTTGTTAGAAGAACCGGGAACTGCACTCGGTCCCGCCGATCTCGGCTGCGAATAGCGACGTTCAGGGCTCGTCATACTAAGCCTCCATATTCCATCGCTGTCCCTCAGTGAGGCCAGCTGCCATACCCAGCCGCTGAAGCTCTCAGGCGGACGGTCCGCGCGCCAACAGCTGAGAACCAGATTGTCAGGCAAAACACCGTAGATGTGGCGAAAATCGGCGCGACGCGCGACTTTCTCAAAGGTTGTCGCCGCACGGTCACGCAGAGGTCAGTGTTGAATGCAGGCTGATTCGGGTCAGAAACAGAGAATCTGGAATATAGCAATAAAACCCGTTAGTTATACGAAACTGGCGGGCCGTGCGGAATAGCGATGAGAATTATGTCTACGCGATAGGCCTCCAAAATGACACCTGAAGGCGATGAACTCTACATGCGCTCATGGGAATGCCCGGGCCGCGCGCTGTCCGCGATGCCTGTGGCATTCGATGAACTCTACATGCGCTCATGGGAATGCCCGGGCCGCGCGCTGTCCGCGATGCCTGTGGCATGGAATGGCCGCAGCGGCTGTCTTGGCATTCGCCACCGTCGTCGCTGCGGCACCCGTATGAAGGGATTAGCCCATGTATTTGTCGAGGAAGGATAGTACCTTTTGGGGGTGGCGGCCGAACCAGTTGTAGCCGTCTTCGAACCGCTTGGTCGTGCCCTCGATCCAGTGGAGTTCCTTGTCGGCGCTGCCCAAGGCGTCGAATGTGCTCTGCGCGTCGGTCGGGTTGTTGATCACCGCGTCGTCTCGCAACTGCCACATCAGGACAGGAAGCTTGACGCTAGGAGCCCATAGTTTGCCCGACATGTCAGCGGCAGCAAAGCCGCTCAGCTTCAGAATCTCCAGGTCGATCAATTCCTGGTACTGCGCGATGCCCTGGTAGCCCGAGAGCTTGGAGAAGACCGAGGTCATGTTGGGTACCAGCGGGCTGAGCAGGCATCTGACGTTCGCGAACAGCTCCGGGTGTTTGGTGATCGCCGCATACTGCGAAACGCCGCCCAAGCACTGGCTGAACAGTGCGACATCCATCTTGCCCAAGCGCGGATGCGCATCGACGAATTTCTTCACGCCGACGCAGTCGCGCCATTCCCATTGGCCGACGCCGCAGACGCCGCCGTTGGCTGCCCCGCTTTGCCCGTGGTTGCGGAAGTCGTAAGTCAGCACATTGTAACCGGCATCGGTCAGGTGCTTGTACTGGATGACGAAGTCGATCTCGACCGGCTCGATGAAGTTGCTCCACGGCTCGCCCAGGTGGCCGGGATAGCCGGCGCGGCACATGGGAAGGGCGTGGTTGAAGATGACGAGCTTGTTGCTCTCGCCGCCCTTGGCCGGGATGTACCAGGCTTCGAGCGGCGTGCCGTCGTCCGACGGGATCGACAGATCGTGCCAGCCTTGCATGCCGTATTCGTCGGGGTTCTTGAAGATGAAGCTGCGCGGCATCTTGACCATGCCGGCCAGCGCTTTGACCTTGGCGTGATCCTCCTTGGAGATGGTTTTTTCCTGCTCCAGGGCTTTCTGCATTCTTTCCTTCGATATTCCGGTCATATCAAAATTCCTTTGCTTGGCTGAAGATGAGGACGGTGAGCTTCCTGACGTAGGTTCCGGCCGTCTGCTCCTTCACTTGCCGCCCTTGCCCATGCCCACAATCTAGGTCAGAAGGATTTGATCGATTAGGCGTGTAATTTAGCTTGAGCCTATCATTGAGGTGATAAATGCGGCGGGACGAGATCGCCGATCTGGCGGCTTTCGTCGTGGTTGCCGAGGAGCGCAGCTTCACCAGGGCCGCGATCCGGCTCGGCATGGCGCAATCGGCGCTCAGCCAGATTGTGCGGCGCACGGAGGAGCGTTTAGGCTTACGGCTGCTCTCGCGCACGACGCGAAGCGTCGCCCCCACGGATGCCGGAGAGCGGCTGATCGCAACGCTCGGTCCCATGCTGCACGATCTGGATGCGGCAATCGCCTCGCTGGGTGAGCTTCGTGACCGGCCGTCCGGCACGATCCGCCTTACCACGGTGGAGCATGCGGCCAAGACCATCATCGTGCCGGCGATGAAGCGGCTGCTTGCGGACAACCCGGACATAAGGGTGGAGATGACCATCGATTACGGCCTCGCCGATGTGGTGGCCGATCGTTTCGACGCAGGTGTCCGCCTGGGCGGAGAAGTCGCCAAGAACATGATCGCGATGCGGATTGGGCCTGATACGCCGATGGCGGTCGTCGGCTCGCCGGACTATTTTCGCAGACATGCTGTTCCCAATTCACCCGCGCAACTGATCGATCATCGCGCGATCAACTTGCGGCTGCCTACATCCGGGACGCTGAACAAATGGCGGCTGGCGCGCGGCGGCCGCGAGACGCGGGTGAGGGTCGACGGGCCGCTCGTCTTCAATACCATCGACCTGATCCTTGATGCCGCGCTCGACGGTCACGGCCTCGCCTACCTGCCGCTCGACCAGGTCCGGCATCATCTGGATGGGGGCCGGCTGATGCGCGTGCTGGGCAAATTCACGCCCGACCTGCCGGGCTACCATCTCTATTATCCGCACCGCCAACACGCCTCGTCTGCCTTCACCCTTTTTGTGGAGACGCTAAGATTTCGGGCGTGAATGCTTTGAACGGACAACCTCCATAGACGCGACATCAGTGCGGCAATTGGCGGGGATTGGCGTGCCCAGCGCTATACCGGAGTGGTGGGCAAAATGGCGGAGAGGGAGACCGCCTCACAATTAATTAGGATGATCCAGGGCTCTCTTAATCATCTAGAAATCACAACATCTTACGCTATTACTTGTCCAGAGGACTCCATCGCGTTACGACCTAATCCGGCATCAAAATTGGGGCCGAGATTAGGGCCGAGGACGCTGGAATGGGAAGACCGCTGCACAAGCTCAGCGCGCGTGTGCGTGGCGGTGACAAAGTAGGCCACGGAGCGCCGGCGTGATGTCGGTGCGGGCGGAGTAAAAACCGTCCAGTGGCTAGGTTGATCCCTTTGG